>NZ_DASRXP010000146.1:0-5319 GCF_035687465.1 Kribbella sp. | reverse complement strand
GCATGGTCGTGGCGCCGGGATGGGTGAGCCCGTTGCCCAGGCCGAGTTCGACGAAGTCGCGGTGCAGCGCGGCCGGCATCCGGGTGGTGTCGGCGTTCCAGAAGAGGACGTCGAACGCGGCGGGATCCCTTCCCTGCAGGTAGTTGTTGACCCAGTAGTTCCAGATCAGGTCGTTCGGCCGGAGCCAGGCGAACACTTCTGCCAGGGCGCGGCCGTCGAGGTAGCCGCGAGACGCCGAGGCCGCGATCGCCGCCGCGGCGACCCGTTCGTCCATGGCCGCCGAGGCTAGCCCGGCGCGACTCTGATCGAGTACGGTGACGGCCAGCGTCAGGCCCGCGACCCGGTCGGCTTCACCGCGGTCGGTCAGCACCGACATCAGCATCGACGCGAGGATTCCGCCCGAGCAGGTGGCGAACAGTTGGAGCAGGTCGGACCGGCAGATCCGCTGCACGGCGTCCATCGCCTCGCTGATCGCCTGCCCGTACGCATCCATGCCCCAGTCCCGGTGCCGCGCGTCCGGATTGCGCCACGAGATCGCGAAGACCTGCAGGTTCCGTTGCAGCAGGTACTCGACCAGACTGCGCCCTGGGGCGAGATCGACGACGTAGTACTTGTTGATCACCGGCGGCACGATCAGTACCGGGACGGCACGAACTTTCGCGGTCTGCGGCGTGTACTGGATCACTTCGAGCACTTCGTTGCGGAAGACAACGGCTCCGGTCGACACCGCCACCGTTTTGCCGACGCTGAACGCGGACCGCTCCACCATGCTCGGGACCCGCGGGGGAGTGGCCAGATCGCGGAGCAGGTGGCGTACACCCCGCACGCTGCTCAGGCCGGCCGTGTCGATCAGGGCCTTCCAGGCAGTCGGGCTGATCAACGGATTGTTGCTCGGGGCAAGTGCATCGACGGCGTTGTCCACCACGAACGACATCCGCTCGTGGTCCCGCCAGTCGAGCTGCGCCTCCTTGGTCAGGGCGCCGGCGGTCTCGCCGGCGGCCAGGTAACCCTGGACCAGCCGGCGCAGGAACGGGTTCTGCGTCCAGGCCGGATCCGCGAACCGGCGGTCGCGCGGCGACGGCGCACGATCCGAGGTTCCGGCCGCGACCCGGCCGAGCTCGGTGGTGAGGTCCGCCAGCCGGCGCGTGACCACTCCGGGCCGGGCGGCGAGGTTGCTGGCCATCCGAAGCCAGGCCGAGTTCGGCAGGAAGCGACGCATCGGCCCGGTGGCTGCGGCGGTCAGCAGGAAGTCGAGCGGTTCGGCCAGGTCATCGGCGGGTGTGCTCACGTCAGGATCCCCTCCGGAATCAGGATCTCGCGCCGCAGGATCTTCCCGGTCGGACCCTTCGGCAGTTCGTCGACGATCCAGACCACGCGCGGATACTTGTACGCCGCGATCCGCCGCTTCACGTGGTCCCGCAGATCCTCCGGCGTCGCGGTCTCGCCTGCCTTGAGTTGCACGGCGGCGCCGATCTCCTCACCCAGGGAGGGATGCGGGATGCCGACGACCGCGGCCTCGGCGACGGCCGGATGCTCGTAGAGCACCTCCTCGACCTCTCGCGGGTAGACGTTGTAGCCGCCGCGGATCAGCAGGTCCTTCTTCCGGTCGACGATGAAGAAGTAGCCGTCGCAGTCCTGCTTGGCCATGTCGCCGGTGCTGAGCCAGCCTTCGGCGTCGATCGTGGCGGCGGTCGCGTCCGGCTTGTTCCAGTAGCCCTTCATCACGTTGTGCCCGCAGATCTGGATCTCGCCGATCTCGCCGGCTGCGACCGGTGTCCGCTGGTCGTCCACCAGCCGCATCCGGATGCCTTCGATCGGCGTACCGATCGAGCCTGGCTTGCGCTCCGCATGCGGGTGATTGAACGCCGCGACCGGCGAACTCTCCGACAGGCCGTAGCCCTCCAGGATGATGCAGCCGAACGCCTCCTCGAAGTTCCGCAGTACCTCGACCGGCAGGGCCGCGCCACCGGAGACACAGCAGCGCAACGTCGAGACGTCGTACGCGGCGCGATCGGGGACGTCCAGCATGGCGGCGTACATGGTCGGCACGCCCTCGAAGACCGTGACCCGGTCGCGCTGGATCACCTCGAGGGCCTTGGCCGGCGTGAAGCGGGGGATGAGGGTCAGCAGCGCGCCGTTGGAGATGGCGGTGTTCAGGCCGCAGGTGAGTCCGAAGACGTGGAAGAGCGGCAGGCATCCCATCACCACATCGTCGGGACCGATCTCGAACAGGGTCCGTGCGCTGACCGCCTGGTTGCGGTTCAGGCTGCCGTGGGTGAGTTCGGCGCCTTTCGGCTTCCCCGTCGTACCGGAGGTGTAGAGCAGTACCGCGGTGTCGCCGTCGGCGCGGCTGACTGGATCAGTCGCCGGCTCCAGCGCTGCCAGGCTGGCATCGAAGTCGCCGGGGACCACCGTGATGAGCTCTGCTCCAACGGCCTCCGCCCCGGCCGCGGCCTCGCCGCTCACGTCCTGCCAAGCCAGCAGGAGCTTCGCGCCCGAGTCATCCAGGTAGTAGGCCACCTCCCGCTCCTTGAGCAAGGGATTCATCGGTACTGCGACCGCCCCGGTCCTGAGGATGCCGTAGAACGCGATCGGGAACTGGGCCACGTTCGGCAACATCAGCCCGACCCGGTCGCCGGGGCCGATCCCGTGGTCACGCAGCAAGGTGACCAGCTGCGAGGCGAGCCGGTCGAGCGCCGTGTAGGTGAGCACCTCGTCGTCCATCCGGACGGCCGGCTGCTCGGGATAGATCGCCGCGGACTCGGCGAGATTGTGGCTGAGATTTGTCATCGCACCCTCCGGAGGTCGGCATCGCCTCTCACGATCAACCCGCTGCTGTGCGCTGTCATTGGCCGGGCGGACAAGGTTCGGAGCGTTTGTGCGGCGGGCACAGCAGCGGTCCGGAAGTTCGGGTCGCCGGGCCAGGAACGAAGGGGTCCGGACTGCGAATCTCTTATCACCGGCCGGAACCCAGCCCCGGCACCAGCGAAAGGAAACTCCGATGATCGCCTTCCTGATTCCCGCCCTGTCCCTGCTGGCCCTGATCCCGATCGTCGGCCTGCGGGTCCTGGCCCACAGGCTCGGCTGACCTCAAGGTGAGGCAGGCACCAGCACCGAACCGGCTAGCCAGCGGCAGGCGACGAGCGCCAGCTCGAGTTCCAGGCGCTCGTCGTCCAGCGGCCGGCCGCGTTCCTCCAGTGCCTTGTCGATCCGGTACTTCACGGTGTTCTTGTGCAGATGGATCCGCTCCGCGGTGGCCAGAAAGCTGCCCTTCTCGGCCAGGAACACCTGCAACGTCTCCCGCAACCGCGCGGCCGTCTCGGTGTCGGCCGCCAGTGCACCCAAGGCGTTCCACACCAGCCGGCGGGTCCCTTCCAGATCGGCGGCCAGCATCGCCGCCGCCCGGACCTGCGGATCGGTGAACGCGGTGACCCGGTGCGCCCGGTCCCGCCCTGCCAGCGCCACTTGCTGAGCCCGCAGCGCCTCCAAGTGGGTGACCCGGAACCCGTCCGCCCCAGCCGCGGGCGAGCCGATCGCGATCCAGTGCTCGCCCTCCTCGTCGCTGTCCATCGTGATCGCCGCGCGGGTGCGGCCGAGCGGGATCCAGCCCCACCCGGTGGACCGGTCCCGCGGTACGAACAGCGGTTGCCCTGAGCAACCAGCCGCGGCAGCCGCCTGCTGCAGGAGGCGTTCGAGCTGGCGGAGGTTCTCGTCGCCAGCAGATCGCGACGTACTCCAGAGCACGACCCCGAGGTGGTGCTGCCGGAGCCGGTAGCTGAGTGCGCCTTCTGCTGTGGCCAGGTCGACCGGATCGCCGCGGAGCAGCTCCTCGATCATCGCCCTACGGACCGTGTTGCGGTTCGCCAGCCAGCGCACCCGCTCTGACTCGTACGCCGTGACCACCTGCTCGGAGATCCGGTCGATGTAGCGGAAGGTCGTGTCCATCACGATCCTCGCGGCCGCGAGCGCGACCGCCTGGTCGCTGTCCTTCGCGAGCTCGTCGAAGGCCCAGTCGAGGACCTGCTGCTGACCGAGTCGGTACGCGCGGACGAGCGCGAGCGGCGCGACCCCGCGCTGGGCCAGCCGCCGCGCGTACTCCTCGGCCGCCGACGGGGTGGAGACCTTGTCGACGTCGATGCCGTAGCGCAGGATGTGCGCGACCGTCTCGAGGTTGCTCTCGATACTTGCCCCGAGCATCTCGACGATCAGCTGGTCGCCCTGGAGTTCCTCGATCGTCTCGGCCAGCACCTTGTGCAGCGTCCCGGTCAGTTCGGGCAGCCCGGTGCCCATCACGGTGGCGATCGCGGTCACCCGCTCGACGGCGGCCTCCTGCAGCGTGTCAGTAGCCATGGCGCTACCTCCTCCAGGTCCGATTGTGCGCCCGCCCGGACCGGCTGTCAGCTCGCGAGCACGAACGGCGCGCCGAGGTTCGTGTCCCGCGCACAGTGTCCGGCACGCCGTGGATTCCTACCGTCGATGGCAACCAGATCGGAGGAGACCGTGACCACACTCGACTATCTCCCGTGGCGGCGGCCGCCGGCGTACGACGACCGGCCCGCCGTTCGCGATGCCCGGCAGGACCTTACCTATGCCGACCTCGGCGCCTGGACCGATGCCGTCGCCGAGCAACTGGCCGGGTACGGCGTCGGACCGGGCTCGGTGGTCGCGGTGATGCTGCCGAACCGCGTCGAACTGCTCGTCGTACTGGTCGCGGCCTGGCGGCTCGGCGCCGCGGCGACACCGATGAACCCGATGTTCACCGCGCACGAGGCCGACTACCAGATCAACGACGCCGATGCGGCAGTCGTGGTCAACGCCGGACCGGACGCACCGAACGGCGGCCGTCCGAGTATCGCGGTCGACGACCTCCGCCGTACCCGGCGTGGTGACCGGACGCTGCCCACCCCCGCCACCGAGCCCGGCGACCTGGCGCTGCTGATCTACACCAGCGGCTCGACCGGGCGGCCCAAGGGCGTGATGCTCAGCCACGGCAACATCGGCGCGATGGCGTCCATGATGTCCGAGCATCTGAAGATCACCGGCGACGACCACTGTCTGCTGATCCTGCCGCTGTTCCATGTGAACGCCATCTGCATCAGCTTCCTCACCCCGATCGCGGTCGGCGGCCAGCTCACGGTGCTGCAGCGCTTCCAGCCGCTGGAGTTCCTGTCCGCGATCGAGCAGTACCGGCCGACGTACTTCTCCGCGGTGCCGACGATCTACTCGCACCTGGTGTCGCAGCCCGGCGACGTGGTCGCGGACGCCTCCTCGATCCGGTTCGCGATCTGCGGTGCGGCGCCGGCCAGCAAGGAGCTGCTC
>NZ_DASRXP010000145.1:0-6731 GCF_035687465.1 Kribbella sp. | reverse complement strand
GCCGGCGTGGTGGCCGCCGTACGCCGGGGGCGCCCGGCGGAATGGGCGGCCAACGCGCTGGCCCTGCTCGGGTTGTCCGTGCCGAACTTCTGGCTCGGCCTGATGGCGATTCTCTATCTCTCGGTGGCTCTCGGACTGTTCCCGGCCTCCGGGTTCGTGCCGTTCTTCACCAACCCGGTCGACAACCTGCACCATCTGGTGTTGCCGTCGCTGATCCTCGGCACCGGCCTCGCCGCGGTGATCATGCGGCAGACCCGGTCGTCGATGCTGGACGCGTTGTCCGCCGACTACATCCGCACGGCCGAAGCAAAGGGCCTTCCACCACGAGCGGTGATCGGCCGCCACGCGCTGAGAAACAGCCTGATCGTCGTCGTCACGATCGTCGGTCTGCAGCTGGGTGCCCTCATCTCCGGCGCGGTCGTGACCGAGCGGATCTTCGCGCTGCCCGGGTTCGGCAAGATGACCGTCGACGCCGTCTTCCAGCGGGACTACCCGGTGATTCAGGCGGTCGTGCTGGTCACCGCCACGGCGTACATCGTGATCAATCTGCTGGTCGACCTGCTCTACTCCGTCATCGATCCCCGCATCCGGGTCCGAGGTGAGGCGTGATGGCCGTCGCCGATGTGACAGTCCAAGCCGGTACGCCGTTGTCGTCGCGCCGGCGAAAGGTGGTTCGCCGCCTGCTCCGCAACCCCCTCGCCATCACGGGACTCGCGGTGCTGGCGATCGCAGTACTGGCTGCTGTGTTCGCGCCTTGGCTGGCTCCGCATGAGCCGACGCAGACCAACCTCGGCCAGGCGTTCGCGCCACCCGGAACCGCCGGGCACCTGCTCGGGACGGACGACCTCGGCCGGGACGTCCTGTCGAGGATCATGTTCGGCCTCCGGGCATCACTTCACGTCGGACTGCTCGCGGTCGCGACCTCACTGGCGATCGGGGTGCCGCTGGGCCTGATGGCTGGGTACTTCCGCGCGATCGACGCACTGATCTCACGGTTCACCGACCTCGTCCTAGCGTTCCCCTTCCTGATCCTCGCGGTCGGGCTGGCCGCGATCCGCGGTGCGAGCCTCGGCAACGCGGCCATCGCGATCGGCATCGCGCAGATCCCGGGAGTGATCCGGATCGTCCGGTCGGAGACGCTCCGCCTGAAATCGCTCGACTTCGTCGCGGCGGCGATCGTGGAGGGCGCAGGCGATCCCTGGGTGCTTGGCCGCCACATCCTGCCGAATGCCGCCTCGGTCATCATCGTCCAGGCGACGGTCGCGATCCCGGCGGCGATCCTGGGCGAGGCGGTGCTGTCGTTCCTCGGGCTCGGCATCCAGCCACCGGCTCCCAGCCTCGGCACGATGCTCTCCGACGCACAGCAGTTCGCATCCCGAGCACCCTGGGCTGCTGTGATGCCGGGCCTGGCGATCATGCTGCTCGCACTGGCGTTCAACATCGTCGGCGACAGCCTCCGCGACGCCCTCGACCCGAAAGCGAGCCGCCGATGAGCACGCCCGTACTGCGGGTCCGCGAACTGTCGGTCACCTTCCGGACAGAGGACGGACCGTTGTCAGCGGTCGATCACGTCGATCTGGAGGTCACCGACCAGGAGGTCCTGGCCATCGTCGGCGAATCAGGCTGCGGCAAAAGTGTGACCGCGATGAGCCTGGCCGGCCTCCTCCCCCGTACCGCAACCGTCGAAGGCTCGGTCGAACTGGACGGCGTCGAGTTGATCGGCGCGGACAAGCGCACGTTGCGCTCGATCCGCGGCCGCGAGATCGCCTACATCTTCCAGGAGCCGATGACGTCGCTGAATCCGGTCTTCACCGTCGGCACCCAGATCGGCGAGGTACTCCGGATCCACAACGGCATGTCTCGCTCGGCCGCACGCAAACGCGCGGTCGAGCTCCTCAAAGTCGTCGGCATCCCGTCGGCCGAACGCCGCGTCGACGACTACCCGCACCAGCTCTCCGGCGGCATGCGCCAGCGGGTGATGATCGCGATGGCGGTCGCCTGCGACCCGAAGGTCCTGATCGCCGACGAGCCGACCACGGCCCTCGACGTGACGATCCAGGCCGGCATTCTCGACGTACTGCGCGGCCTGCGCGAGCGCCTCGGTACGAGCATCGTGCTGATCACCCACGACCTCGGTGTGGTCGCAGACCTCGCCGATCGAGTGGCAGTCATGTACGCCGGACGCGTCGTCGAAACAGCCGAGGTCCACGACCTGTTCGCGCAACCCCAACACCCTTACACAGCAGGGCTTCTGGGCGCATCGCCGGCCGCCGGCAGGCACGCCGGAACCCACCGGCTCAACGAAATCCCCGGTCTCGTCCCGGTGCTCGCCGAGCAGCCCGACGCCTGTACCTTCGCCGACCGCTGCCCCCGAGCCCTCGACACCTGTACTGCGAAACAGCCGCTCCTTGACCAAGGTGATCACCAAGTGGCGTGCTGGAATCCCGTCCGCGAACCGGTGGAGGTCTGATGCCAGAGAACGCACTGGAACTCGAAGACCTCGTCATGCACTTCGGCCCGGTCCGCGCGGTCGACGGCGTCTCCCTGCAGATCCGCAAGGGAACCGTAGTCGCCCTGGTCGGCGAGAGCGGCTCGGGCAAGTCCACCGTCGGTCGCTGCATCGTCCGGCTCCTCGAACCCACGGGCGGCACGGTCCGCCTAGCGGATGCCGACATCACCCACCTCAACCGCCGACGCCTCCGGCCGCACCGGCGCGACGTGTCCATCGTCTTCCAGGACCCGGCCGGTTCGCTGGACCCGAGGTTGTCCGTCGGCGACATCGTCGGTGAACCCCTGCGCCTGATGCGGCGCCGCGGCGATCTCCCCGCCGAGCAACGCGACATCCCGGCCGCCGTCGCTGATGCGTTGCGGAGGGTCGGTCTCCGGCCCGAGGTTGCGCAGCGCTCGCCTCACGAACTATCTGGGGGCCAACGGCAACGAGTCAGTATCGCGCGGGCGCTCATCTCCTCACCTCGTCTGCTGGTCGCGGACGAACCGACCAGTGCGCTGGATGTGTCGGTCCAGGCGTCGGTGCTGAACCTGCTCGCGGATCTGCAAAGAGATCTCGGCTTCGCCTGCCTGTTCATCACCCACGACCTGTCGGCCGTGGAGTACCTCGCCGACGAGGTCGCCGTGATGTACCTCGGCCAACTCGTGGAACAAGGCCCGCGCGAGCGCATCTTCGGCGTACCGGCTCACCCCTACACGCAAGCGTTGCTGTCGGCGGCGCCGGTGCCTGATCCGACCACGCAACGAGCCCGCCAGCCGGTACTGCTCGGCGACGACCTGCCGTCGGCCATCGATCCACCTTCCGGCTGCCGGTTCCACACTCGCTGTCCAGTGGCTGTGGACAGGTGCAAGACCGAGGTGCCGATCTCCCGCGTGATCGGTGCCGGCGGCCACCAAGTCGCCTGCCATCTGGTCGCTGACGACGGCACCGGTCCCGACGTCCGCGAACAGCCCGTCGACAGAGGAGTTACCGCATGACCTTCACGACCCGGCCTACCTTGCGCGGCACGTTCGGCATGGTGTCGTCCACGCACTGGCTCGCGTCACAGTCGGCGATGCGCATCCTCGAACTCGGCGGCAACGCCTTCGACGCGGCTGCCTGCGCCGGCTTCGTGCTGCACGTCGTCGAACCGCATCTGAACGGCCCGGGTGGTGAGGTGCCGGCGATCATCGCGACGGCCGCCGATCCGACGCCACGGGTGCTCGCCGGTCAAGGCGTCGCGCCGGCTGGTGCGACCATCGAGCACTTCCGATCGCTCGGCCTGGCGTTGATCCCGGGCTCCGGGCCGCTTGCGGCCGCAGTACCGGGGGCTGTTGATGCGTGGTTGCTGCTGCTGCGCGACCACGGCAGCTTGCCGCTGCGCGCAGTACTGGAACCGGCGATCGGCTATGCGCGCAACGGTCACCCGCTCGTCGGGCGAGTCGGCGACACGGTTGCGACCGTGCAGGAGTTGTTCAGCAACCATTGGCCGACGTCTGCCTCGGTCTGGCTCGCGGGCGGACGACCGCCGCGCGCCAACTCGCTCTTCAAGAATCCCGCGTACGCCGACACGCTCGAGCGACTGCTCACCACTGCCGAGGGAGCCGGCGCGGATCGCGTTGCCCAAGTGGAACGGGCCCGACTGACTTGGCGCGAGGGATTCGTCGCCGAGGCGATCGACAACTTCTCCCGGTTGCCACATCGGGACTCGAGCGGTGAGGACCATGCGGGCCTGATCACGGGTGATGATGTCGCGGGATTCGAGGCGAGCTGGGAGGAGCCGGCCACGCTTGAGTGGCACGGTCACACCGTCGCGAAGACCGGGGCTTGGGGCCAAGGGCCGGCGTTGCTGCAGTCGCTCGCGGTGCTCGCCGAACTCGGCGATCCGGCCTCGCTAGATCTGACGAGTGCTGAGGCTGTGCATACCACTGTCGAGGTGATGAAGCTTTCGTATGCCGACCGCGAGGCCTACTACGGCGACGGCGCGGACACGCCACTCAAGACCATGCTCTCCCCCGCTTACGCCGCGTCCCGTGCTGCGTTAGTCGGTTCGGACGCGTCGCTGGAGCTTCGGCCAGGCAGTCCTGACGGACGTACCCCGGTACTGCCATCCGTTGCTGTCGGCAATGACTTGGCGATGGACGCGACGGTGGGTGAGCCGACCGTCGCCCCCGACGGCGTGACGCGTGGCGACACCTGTCACGTCGATGTGATGGACCAGTGGGGCAACGTCATCTCCGCCACGCCCAGTGGTGGTTGGCTGCAGTCGTCGCCGACGATTCCCGAGCTCGGGTTCTGCCTGGGTAGTCGGCTGCAGATGTTCTGGCTGGAAGAGGGTCTGGCGTCCTCGCTCGCTCCTGGTCTGCGACCGAGGACCACTCTCACGCCGACGCTGGTACTGCGCGACGGCGTACCGGTTCTCGCCTGCGGTTCGCCGGGTGGTGATCAGCAGGATCAGTGGCAATTGCTGTTCCTCCTGAGGCATCTGGCCGGTGGTCAGGAACTGCAGGTGGCGATCGATGCCCCGGCCTGGCACACCACGGCCTTCCCGTCGTCGTTCTACCCGCGGACGTCGGAGCCTGGCGGGCTGGTGATGGAGAGCCGGTTGGGCACGGCCGTCCGCGATGAGCTGGTCAGGCGCGGCCACAACGTGACGGAATCGGATGCATGGAGTCTGGGTCGGTTGTGCGCGGTCTCACGTGAGTCCGACGACATCCTCGCCGCGGCGGCCAACCCCCGAGGAATGCAGGGCTACGCCGTCGGCCGCTGACTATCCCGGTAGAGCCGCTGTCGCGGCGGCTTCGATGTGGGCGCGGGCTGCCTCTACGGCGGCGTCGCGGTCGCCTGCCGCGATGGCGTCGACTACGCGGATGTGTTCTTTCCATGAGTGCGGTGCTCGCTGGGCTGCGCCGACGCGGAAGACCCAGTGGACGTGGTGGTACATCGCAGCCGACAGCGACGCGAGCCAGCGGTTGCCGCTGATCTCGATCACCGCACTGTGTAGCGCGCTGTTCAACTCGGCGACGCGACCGAAGTCCTTGGCGTCTGTCGCCGCGCTCGCCTCCTTCAACAGATTTCGCAGCCTCGTGACGTCTTCCTCAGTTGCGCGCTCAGCCGCGAGACCGGCGGCCAAGGTCTCGAACTGCTCCCGTACTGCGAACAGATCGCGAACCGCGGTCTCGTCCAGCGTCGCCACCACCGCACCCCGGCGCGGCAGGATCTGCACGAATCCCTCGGCCTCGACCACCCGCAGAGCCTCGCGGACGGGGTTGCGGGACACGCCGAAGTCGTCGGCGAGCCGGTTCTCCGTCAGTCGCTCGCCCTGTGCGTAGTCCCCGTCGACGATCCGCCGCCGCAACTCCGTCAGCACCTGCTCCCGCAGCGCGAGATGGTCCCCGCCGATCGTCCGCATCCGCTCTCCCCCGTCATGCTCATCCACTCCGGGCACGGTACCCGCCAGCACCGTAGCGGAACCGCAGGCCGCTCCCGTTTGATCCGTGACGCCGGGGATGGATATCTTGCAGGCTTGAACTTCAAGCTGACGCCGTTGACGGATCCGGACTACCGGCCGTTCAGCCGTCGACTCGCCTGGCTGGCGTCGGACGCTGACGGAGTCCCGGTCGGCTCCGCGTTCCTCCGGCTGAACAGCAAACCGAGCCAGGCGCATCTGGCTGAGCTCGAACTGGTGGTTCACCCGGCCTCGCGCCGCATGGGCCTCGGTTCACAGTTGCTGGCGGCGGCGATCGCGGCTGCCCGCGAGAACGAGGCTCGCGTCGTACTCGCTGACGCGACAGCCGAATCCCCGGGCGACTCTTTCCTTGCGCAGCACGGGTTCAGCATCGGGCTCACGTTGATCTTCACGAGACTGCCGCTCGCGGAGTACGCAGTACCGGATGAGCCTCCGCCTGCCGGTTATCGGCTCGAGTCGTGGCAGGGTGTGCCGCCCGATCACCTGATCGAGTCGTTCACCGAGGCGCGGGCCGCGATGAACGACGCTCCCGTCGGCGACATCTCGTACGGCGCCGAGACGTGGGACCTGGAGCGGACCAGGTCCGTGGCCAACGTCGTCGCGCAACGCGGCGAGATCCTCGAGACAGTCGCAGCCGTCGAGGAGTCCACCGGCACGGTCGCAGGCTTCACCGAGCTCGTAGTTCCAGGCGACGGCAAGGGCGACGCACAGCACTACGGCACGGCCGTCCTCGCCACCCATCGCGGCCGCGGCCTGTCCTTGTGGATGAAGGCG
>NZ_DASRXP010000144.1:0-2124 GCF_035687465.1 Kribbella sp. | reverse complement strand
CGCCTTGGGCGGCTGCCTGTCCGGGGCTTGGGTATACGACGCTGGTGTGGGAGTCGGGGAAGTACAGGGTGTTGTCGCTGATCTGGATCCCGGTCGGCTGGAGCTTCAGCAGCTCGGCCATCTCCTTGGCAAGGGGTCCAGTCGGCTTGTCGGCCGAGACATTCGCCGTGGACCTGCCCCGTTTTGACGGACATCCGAGATCAGGAGCGGTTGCTCCGGAAGGATGTTCATCATGGAGTCCATGGGCAAGAAGAAGCCAAGGCCTCGTCGTTCGTTCACACCTGAGTTCAAGGCCGAGATCGTCGAGCTGTGTCAGCGCGGCGACCGGTCGGTCAGTCAGGTCGCGAAGGACTTCGATCTGACTCAGACCGCGGTGCGTGAGTGGCTGAAGCAGGCCGAACGCGACGCAGGCACCGGCGACGGCGGGTTGACCACCAGCGAGAAGGACGAGCTCTCGGCGTTGTGGCGGGAGAACCGTCGGCTGCGCGAAGACGTCGACATCTTGAAGCGTGCCACGGCTTTCTTCGCGAAGGAGACCCGGTGAACTGTTACCCGTTCATCGAGGCGGAAAAGGCTGGCAACCACAACGTCGCCAGGGCTTGTGAGCTGCTCAAGGTCTCCCGTTCCGCCTACTACGCCGACCGGACCAACCCCGGATCGCCTCACGCCCGGCGTGACGTCGAGCTGACTGCGAAGATCCTCGAGATCCACGCCGAGTCCGAACAGACCTACGGCTCCCCGCGAGTCCACCACGAGCTGCGGGACCAGGGCCAGCGGTGTTCCCGCAAGCGGGTCGCACGCCTGATGCGTCAGATCGACCGCTACGGCCGCACTCCACGGCGGTGGAAGAAGACCACCACTCCCGACCCGGCCGCCGCCCACCGCCCGGATCTGATCGGCCGTGACTTCGCCATCGACCCCGACCAGCCGGCAGCCCTGGACACCCGCTGGTGCGGTGACATCACCTACATCCACACCTGGCAAGGCTGGCTCTACCTCGCCACCGTGATCGACCTCGCCTCGCGCCGAGTGGTCGGCTGGGCGGTCGCGGACCACCTGCGCACCGACCTGATCGCCGACGCCCTCACCGACGCCGTCAACCGGCGCCGCCCAGCACCCGGAGTGGTCTTCCACTCCGATAGAGGCTGCCAATACACATCGACCCAATACGCCAACCTGGCAAGGGATCTAGGCGTCGTCTTGTCGGTCGGACGACGAGGCCAATGCTGGGACAACGCCGTCGCCGAGTCGTTCTTCGCGACCCTGAAAACCGAGCTGATCCACCGCCGCTCCTGGCCGACCCGCAAGGCCACCACCAGTGCGATCTTCGACTACATCGAAGGCTGGTACAACACCCGCCGCCGGCACTCCACCCTGGGATACCTCAGCCCCGCCGCATACGAATCAACCATCAACATCAGCACCGAACAGGTAGCGTGAACCAGCCCCACATCAACCCTGTCCGTCAAAGCGGGTCAACCTCACCGAGCCGGTGATGGGTTCGGTGATAGGGCGCCTGATCGACGAGAGACCACAGGCAACTCGATACGCCGTACCGCGTAGAACAACTGGGGCTAAGCCGGCTACAAGTTTCCGAGGATCAGCACAGCACCGATGCCCAGGGCAAATACAGCGGCGATCACCAGACCAGCCTTCCGGGCCCGTGGCCTCCGGTTCCACTGGAACCAGCACAGCACGAGCAGGGCGACTGTCAGCACGACGAGGCTGGCGCTGGTGATCTGCGCCCATGTCGCTTTTGTGGCCTGGATGACGGCCGGCACGATGCCGAACGCACCTACAACGGAAACAACGAGCACCATGGCTGGGTGGGAGCCACGGGCCAACGCTTCGTCTGGTGCTGAGCTCAGCGACGCGGGATGCTGCAGTTGCTCCGCCGGCTTCTCGCTGCCGCCAGTGGCTGGGGGTTTCATCGTCTGCTTGACGTCGGTGCTATCGATCGCGAGGTTCGAGCTGGCATAGATGTAGTTGTTGACGACCCTGCCGGCGGCCGGAGGCTGCTCGGCCTCCGGTGCACTCGGTTCAGGGGAAGGAACTGAATCGGACTGGGCTGTGACCGCTCGTCCGGCGCTGTCCGATACAGGTGCCCAGATCGGGCCGGGAACC
>NZ_DASRXP010000143.1:0-22319 GCF_035687465.1 Kribbella sp. | reverse complement strand
AGTGTGCTAGTCGACGTGGTGGGTGTCAAGGGCGCCTTTGGCGTCGCCTTCGGCGATCGAACAAGTTCGACCCTTGACACCCACCACGTCGACCAGGGAAGGACGCAGCTACGCGGATCCGCGCTGACGTGTGAGCTGCATTCAGGGGATTCCGTTCGCCCGGGTGGTTCCGGCGCGAAGGTGTGAGCTGTGTCCAGGGGATTCCACCCTCGCGGGTGGTTCGTGCGGGGTGTTGGGTGCTTCCGCTGATTCCGTCGGCCCGGGTGGTGCCGGTTTCCGGGGTGGCCCCATCCGGACCTACAGAAGTCGCGGAACCCTGTCCAGTAACCGGTTTCCCGGGTGGGTTCGGCGGGTTCTGTAGGTCCGGGTGGTGGGCCGTGCCGTAGATCGTGGCGTGGTTCGGTCGGCTGCCGGTTTGTGGGGCCGATGCCGGTCTGCTGGGCGCTATCGGTCGAACAACCCGGTATCGGCGGTGGGGCCGTCGGGGTGGATGCCGGGTCGTTGGGCCGATGCCGGTCTGTAGGGCGGTATCGGTCGAGCAGGCGGCTATCGGCCGGGTGGTTCGTCGGCTGGTCCGCCTGGTGGTGTGCGCGTTCCGCTAGGTGGTTCGACAGCGGGTGCCCCGGACATCCAGCACTCAGCAACCTCCCCGCCAGGCACCGGAACCTCCCGGCCAGGCGCCGGCTCAGGCGTGGAGCCGCTCCGGCGGGGGCACTGGCGGGAGATTGCTGAGTGGTGGAGGTCCGGGCCTTCGTCCTGCTGGCCGCATTCGCCCCGGTCGGCCCGAGGGATGCCGTCTGCCACCCCCAGCGGATTACCCGGGCGGCACCCTCGACGTAATCCCCTGGACTGTGGCCGTTCTTCTCAGCGGCTCCGGGCTAGCTGCGTCCTTCCCTGGTCGTGGTGGGGTGTGTCAAGGGTCGAACTTGTTCGAGCCCGAAGGGCCGCGAAGCGCCCTTGACTCACCTCGCCGCGACTAGCAAACTCACGCAGCCCGGCGACGCGAACCACATTCACCTACCCGCGAACCACCCACACCTACCCACCCGCGAACCACATGCACCCGGCGACCGACGAACCACGTGCACCGATGAAGCTCCCGAATCACGTGGGTTCAGAGGAGGAGGATGAGGGTGTAGAGGGCGGGGGCGGCGAAGGTGACGAGGAGGATCCACGCCATCATCTTGTGGCCGGGTTTGGCGCCGTCCAGGGATGACGCGAACTGGAGGACCGCGCCCTCTTCGGTGTGCCGGCTGAGGCCCATCCGCCGCGCCTCTTCGGGCCGGGTGTCGGGGCGCTCGTCGGCGAGGGCGTCCGGTGGGATGCCGAACAACGCAGGCCGGTCCGGTTCGAGATCGTCACGCTCGCCGTACATCCGGCCTCCCGCAGGGTGGATGGAGGGCCCAAGCTAACCCCGCGCCGGAGGTTCGCTCAAGCAACTTCCCCCATCGTCCCACCAACAGGAAAAGACGGCGGCCCAGCCTCGCCGAGCCGCCGTCCCTGTAGTCGCGCTACTACTAGTTGAAGTCAGCCACCCAGCCGACGATCTGCGTCTTGGTGCAGATGCCCAGCCCGCACAGGACGCCACCCTTGTGTTCGGCTTCCGCGTTGCCGACGCCGAGCTCCTTCAGGCCGCAGTTCAGCAGGGTGCCAGAGCTCTGGTCCATCAGCTTCTTGTATGCCGCATCGGCGCTCATCTCTTCGCCACCCGCGGCCGCCTCGGACCCGCTGGCGGAGAAGTCGTTGTCCTCCGCGCGGCTCTGTGCCTCGTTTTCGGCGCCGTCCGACAGGGCGTTGTTGCGACGGAGGGGTGCGCATCCCTCCGACTGCCGCGCACTGTCGATCTTGGAGAACAGGGCCTGCTCCTGGTCATCCATGTTGCCGTCGTCCTCGGGAGGAGGCGGTGTCGTGGAGGGCGGCGTGGTGGTCGTCGTTGTGCCTGTTGGCTTCGGGTTGGCGGTTGAGCCGGTGGATGGGGTGTCCGTTGGCGTCGTCGTCTCGCCCGGTTTGGTTGTCGGGACCGTGGTTTCTCGGTCCATGGGGCCGCCGGTCGACGGGGTCGCTCCGGGCGTCGCCGGGGTGGTCGGCGGCGTGCTGGTGGTTGCGCCGGGTGTTGGCGTGACCGTCTCGCGGCTGCCCGGGGCCGGCGGCGTGCCGGATGCAGAGACCGGGTCGGTCGATGCGGTGATGTAGGTGTCGTCGGGCCTGCTGACGTACGGGACCGACGCGTCCGCGTTGTCCGCCTGTGGTTGGTGGAGCAGGATCCACGAGATCGGGGTGATCACCAGGACCACCGTGCCGATCGCCACCAGGATTCGCTTGCCCCGCGATCCGGCCGGCTGGGCGGGTCTCCTGCTTTGCCGGCGCCGGGCGCCGGCTCCTCGCTCTGACATTACGTGCGTGTTCCCTTCACGGTCGCCCCCAAGACGTGCCTCAAGTCGTCTCACCGTGGCGCTTGTGAGGAGCGCCCGATGGCATAACAAGGACGGATCTACCCGCTGTAGCGGCCTGCGAACCGACCAAACGTGGTGGCCTGAGCACAACGTCTCCGGCCCACACGGTGGTCATCGGACAACGATCAACTCGATCGACCGAAGTCTTGGACCCAACTGCCCGGGCCCCAGTCGGATTTGACCTGGCCAGGGTCGTAGCCGATGCCGATCTTCGTGAACTTGCAGTTCAGGATGTTGTTGCGGTGGCCTTCGCTGTTCATCCAGGCGTTGAACACCTTCTGCGCCGACGAGTAGCCCGCCGCGATGTTCTCACCCCAGCCCGAACCGTTGTAGCCGGCCTTCTTGATCCGGTCGCCCGGGTCTTCGCCGTCGGGGTTCGTGTGGTCCATGTAGTGCCGTTGGACCATGTCCGAGGCGTGCGAGCCGGCCGCCTCGACCAGGCTGTCGTCCAGTGCGAGGGTCTTGCAGCCCTGGTTGCGCCGGGCCTGGTTGACGAGATCCAGTACGTCGCGCTCCTGGCTGCTCGTGCCTCCACCGCCGGGCGGCGGACCTGCCGGTTCGTCCGGAGTGGGCTCCGTCGTCACCGTCTTGGTCGGACTGGTCTTCGTCGGCTGCGTGCTCGGCTTGGGCTTCGTGGTGGTCCTACCGGCAGCGCTCTGCGGCGCCTGCGGCGTCACTGTGACAGTGGTCAGGCCGGTAGGTCCCGAGCTGATCACGGTCGTCGGCTGACCACTCGCCGGCGTACTGGTGGTCGACTCGGCCGACCCGAGGGCCGGTGTCGCGGCCGGGATCAGAGTGGTGGTCATGCCGTTCGGGAGGGTGGCCGTGACGGTGATCAGCGGTTTGCTGGTGCTGCCGTCATCGGTGGTCCCCTCGACCGCGGCCGGGCCGTTGTTGTCCTCGGAGACGTTCAGAACCTTGGTGGGGTCGGCGACATCGGAACTGTCGCGAGACGTCATCACCCAGGCGACCGGAGCGATAGCGAGCAACACCGACAGCGCACTGACGATCGGGCCGATCAGGCCGCGTCGTCGGGGTGCCTTTCTGCTGCGGTGTCGCCCAGGGGTTGGCGAGTCCGTCATGGGTGGGCGAATCCTCTTCGTTTCATCGTTCCGGAAGTCGTTTCGTCGTTCCCCGCGCGTTGGCCAGGCCCCCCTGGTTACCGAACAGAGACCTTAACGGATCAGCCAGTCACCGTTACAGGTCAGCGAACCGTCTTAACGAACCCCAAAGGTTCGCCTCAGCCACCGAAGTCCTGGACCCAACTTCCGTTGCCCCAGTCGGGCTTGACCTGCCCGGAGTCATAGCCGATGCCGATCAACGAGTAGTCGCAGTTGAGGATGTTCTTGCGGTGCCCTTCGCTGTTCATCCAGCCCTCGACGACGGCCGCCGCGGAGCTGTAGCCGACAGCGATGTTCTCCGCCATCGACCCGCCCTTGAACCCGGCCGCCTTCATCCGGTCGAAGGGGCTGCGGCCGTCCTGGCTGTTGTGGTCGAAGAAGTGGTGGACGACCATGTCGGACGCGTGCAGATCGGCCGCGCGGGTGAGGGCGCTGTTCGTCCGCAGCGGACCACAGCCCGCCTTCTGCCGCTCGTTGTTGGTGAGCTGCAGGACCTGCGCCTCCTTCGAACCACTCGGTGCCGGCGGCTTGGTGGTCGCGGTCGGCTTCGGTGTGCTCGTGTGGCTCGGCTTCGTCGAGGTCGGAGCGGGTGTCGGCTTGGGGGTGCGCGTGGTGCCGCGGCTCGGCGCAGTACTGGTTCGCGTCGGCTTCGGTGTCGCGCTGGGCGTCTTCGTCGTCGGCTTGCTCGTGGCCTTCGTCGGGGTCGTGCTCGGCGTCGGCGACGAGACAGGTGGCATCGACGAGCTGTCCGTGGAGGTGGTCAGGGGCTCGTTCTGCCCGGTCGAGACCGCGTCCCTGCCGTCGCGGGTCACGTACCAGCCACCCGCCGCCAGCAACGCGAGCACAGCGACCGCCGCGAGGATAGGTCCGGCCACCCCGCCTCGCTTCGCCCGTCGCCTGCCTGCGGACCGTCCCCGGGATTCGTTCGGTGCGTTCGTCATAACGCTCGGGACCGTAGCGGATCCAGCTGCCGACCACGACCCCTTGTGACCAACTTCCTGCCCGCATTGACGAATCCTTGACGTACCTGCCCCGTGGATCCCGTACTGTCCTAGACCTCTACGAAGGGGCGATAGACGTGCGGGTTGTGGTCGGTGGCGGACCAGTTGGTACTGCGGTGACGCGGGCGCTCGTGGATCGCGGTGAAGAGGTCAAGCTGGTCACGCGCAGCGGCAGTGGACCAGATCTCCCCGGCGTCGAGAAGGTGGCGGCCGATGCCACGAACGCCGAAGTACTGAGCAAGATCGCCACCGGTGCCGACACGTTGTTCAGCTGTGGTGGTCCGGCCTACGACCGTTGGCCCGTCGACTGGCCGCCGCTCGGTGCGTCCTTGATCGAGACGGCCGAGACGACCGGCGCACTGCTGCTCACCACCGGCAATCTCTATGCCTATGGCGCACCCACCGGCCCGATGAAGGAGCAGGACCCCGACAGGCCGAACTCGGTCAAGGGTGAGGTCCGCGCCAAGCTCTGGGCGGACGCGCTCGCCGCACACCAGGCCGGCCGGATCCGCACGGCCGAGGTTCGCGGTTCCGACTACCTCGGAGCCGGCGCCAACTCCTTCTACACGATCGCCGTGCTCCCCGGGGTCCTCGCGGGCAAGAAGACGGCTGTGCCGGCCGACCTGGACGTCCCGCACAGCTGGACCTCCATCAACGACGTCGCCGCCACGATGGTGGCGATCGCCGGCAACGACCAGACCTGGGGGAGGACCTGGCTCGTGCCGACGCCGGCACCGTTGTCGATCCGTGAGCTGTCCACCCGGGCCGCGGCGCTGGCCGGAGTACAGGCTCCTCGGTTGTCGAGCCTGCCGCCCGCCGTGCTCTGGCTGGCCGGATTGTTCGACAAGCAGGCCAAGGGGATCCGGGAGTTGCAGTACCAGTTCCGGAAGCCGTTCGTGGTGGACTCGTCGCAGGCCGAGCAGACCTTCGGGATCGAGCCCGTGCCGACCGACCGTGCGCTCGAGGAGACGATCAGTTCGATCGCGCGATGACGATGTCCGCGATGACCTTCCAGCCGAGGCTGCGGTAGAGCCGCAGCCCGTCGATCGAGGCGATCAGGATGCCGCGTTTGGCGCCCTGCGCAGCGGCTGTCTCCACGAGTGAGGCCATCACCGCGCTGCCCAGACCGCGCCGCCGGTGGGCCGGGTCGGTCTCGATCCGGTCCGCGACAGCGTCCTCGCCGACGACCGCCATCCGGCCGCTGGACACCACGCCACCATGCAGCGTGGCGCGGGTGATGATCAGGTCGGACTCGAGCTCCGTGTGCAGGGCATAGCGCTCGTTCAGCTTCAGGGCAGGCTGCTCCGACAGCTGGATGGTCATCAGCCAGTCCTGCTCCCGCTGCACCTCGAGCCCCAGGTCCTCGAGTTGCTCGATGCGCGCCTCGCGGTCCTCGGTGGCCAGCGTGATCCAGCCGGCCCCGCGGCCGCCACCCGCCGCCAGGGCGAGCTCGGCGGCACGTTCGACCCGCTCGGGTTTGTCGTCCGCGTCGAGGACGACGTACTCCATCGCGCGGTTCTCCTCACCCGCTCGAACGGTCAGGATCCCGTCGTTGTCATCCTCGACCTTGGTCCAGCCCCGCGAAACAGACCACCCGGCCTGCCAGCGGCGGACGAGTTCCTCACGATCTCTCACCCGTCGATTCAACCAGTCAGAACGTTCCACGGCGAGGGGAACAGTGTCGGCTGTCACAAACAGGCCGCATCCGGCCGCTCTCAGTCGGTGATCAGCCGGTCGAAACAGAGGAGGTCGTCATAGCTGTCGTCGCGGCGCGGGCTCGCCGCGCGGGCGGTGCCGGTCAGGGTGAATCCGTTGGCCTCGGCAACGTGCGCGGAGGCACTGTTGCCGTCAGCAGCGAACAGCATGAGCCGCCGCCGGCCCAACCCACCCTCCTCGATCGGCTTGAAGGCCTGGGGAATCACCAGCCGGACCGCGGTGGTCATCACGCCGCGGCCGCGCGCTTCGGGGTGCAGCCAGTAGCCGACCTCGCCGCTGGTCCGGTCGATCCGGCTCCGCAGGTCGAACACGCTGACGTTGCCGAGCAGTTCGTCGGTGACCGGGTCGGCGATCGCCCAGGACACCCCTTCACCCGACGCGAGATTCTCCAGCCGGCTCTCGATGAACGCCTCGGCGTCCGTCAGTTGGTACGGCGAAGGCATCCCCGCCAGCCAGTACTGCGTCCGCCCGTCGTTGCACGCCTCCATCACCCGCTTCGCGTCCGTACTACGCATCGCCCGCAGTCTGAGGCCATCGCCCTCGATCACCGGCACCTGCCACCAGTTCCCCTGCGGCTCCGGTTCGTCGTCCCGCGCGATCGACGCGATCCACTGGTCCTTGCGGACACCCCGGGCCAGCCCGTCGTCCGGAACCATCACCAGGTTGCGGAACCCCGCCTTCCACGCGACCCGGCGCGACGCCCAGTTCCCGACGAACGCACGCCAGGTCACCCGGGTCCAGCCGAGCTCGTCGAACGCATACCTGACCACGAGCTTCACCGCCGCGGTCATCACCCCGTGCCCGCGAGCCCAGGGCGCCACGGAGAACCCCACCTCGCCGGTGCCACCTCCGACACCATGGAGACCCACGGTGCCGGAGAAGCGGCCGTCGTACTCGATCGCCCAGGCCCACGGACCGTTCTCCCGCCAGCCGGCCGGGATCACCTCGTGCAGGAATCCGATGGCGTGCTTACGCTCGTACGGGACCGGGATGGTGGTCCAGCGTTGCATCGTCGGGTCCTGGCACATCTCGTACATCGGCTCCAGATCGGCCGCGGTGTGCGCGCGCAACGTCACCACACCGTCGGTCAGCACCGGAACGTCCTCGGGGAATCGCATGCCCCAAAGCGTGACTCC
This sequence comes from Kribbella sp., assembly GCF_035687465.1. Lineage (NCBI taxonomy): Bacteria > Bacillati > Actinomycetota > Actinomycetes > Propionibacteriales > Kribbellaceae > Kribbella > Kribbella sp. Next base: position 14,892 of record NZ_DASRXP010000143.1, on the reverse strand, counting down.
CCGGGCGCCTCGCGGCAACGCCATTTCGCCCGGTACGCAGTACAGGCGCGGGAACCGGCCTTTTCCCACTGCGCTGCGGCAGCGCAGACCTTAGGCTGTCAGTTGTGAACGATGCCGGCTCTCTTGATTCCTCTCGGGTCGAACCGCCCCGTGGCCGGGGCGGTCAGCTCGCTGCCCAGCGGCAGGCCACGATCGTTGCCGAGGTCAACAGCCGGGGCGCGATCACGGTGGCGGAGCTGGTGGACCGGTTCGGCGTGTCGGACATGACGATCCGGCGCGACCTGGACGCCCTCGACTCCAGCGGCCTGCTGCACAAGGTGCACGGCGGCGCCACCTCGGTCGGTCTGCGCAGCGCCCACGAGCCCGGGTTCGACGCCAAGCTCACCCAGGAGTCCGCCGCCAAGCAAGCGATCGCGGCCGAGGCCGCCCGCCGCGTCCAGCCCGACAGCGCGATCGGCATCGGCGCCGGTACGACGACCTACGCACTGGCCCGGCAGCTCCTCCGGGTGGAGAACCTCACCGTGGTGACGAACTCGGCCCGGATCGCCGACGTCTTCCACGGCAATGGCCGCTCCGACCGCACGGTCGTCCTGATCGGCGGCATCCGCACCCCGTCGGACGCCCTCGTCGGCCCGATCGCGACAGCGGCCCTACAGTCCCTCCACCTCGACATGCTCTTCCTCGGCGCCCACGGCGTCGACGCCGAGCACGGCCTCAGCACTCCGAACCTGATGGAAGCCGAGACCAACCGCTCCTTCATCGCCGCCAGCCGCGAGGTCGTCCTGGTCGCCGACCACACCAAGTGGGGCACCGTCGGCCTCAGCACCTTCGCCACCTGGAACGACCTGGACGTCGTCGTCACGGACGCCGGCCTCCCCAACCCAGCCCGCAAAGCCACCCGCGACACCGGCTGCACCCTGGTCATCGCCTGAGCAGGTCGGCATCACCGGTGCGGAGACTGTTCCTCGTCCTCTGACCTCGCGGCGAACCGACCTCCGCTCCTCGCCCCCTTCGGTACTCGCAACTGCCTGCCGGCCGGTGCAGTGAGTTGCGTGGTAGCGGCGCCACCGCTGTGGGCGACTCCGAGCATCTCTGTCCTCAGACCGTCGAAGGCGTTCTCGAAGCGCTTCTGCTCGGTTTCGTCGATTCCGTTCGCCGATGCCACTCTGCGCCAGTCCCTGGTCGCGTCGATCACCTCGAGCAGCACTCGTCTGGCATCCGTCTCGGTCAGATCGAAGGTAGGTGCGTACATCATCAGGCCGGTCAGCTCATCCCCTCTGCCGCGGGCGCCACCGATACCGGTCACCCGCTCCTCGACGACGTTCGGGTTCGGGTTGATGTCGAAGGCCGGCGAGAGGTGCCAGCCAGTGACATCCTCGCGGAGGAAACCGTGGTTTCGCAGGTGGTCGTCGGTGTTGTGGATGGCGACAGAGAAGGCGATCCGCCGCCACAGTTCACGGAGATCGGCCGAGGTGCGGGAGCTGTGCTCGGGCAGAGTCTCGGCGAGCTCCGTGTAGTCGCGGGCGTCTCCGTCTCGGCCCGACAGCAAGGTCATCGCGCTGATGTAGGGAATCCGGTGGCCGGCATTGCGATCGAATCGGTCGAGGACGAGCACATTGCGCCCCGCGGTTCTCAGGAGTTCGTACCCAGGAACCTCGATGCCCGCCCTGCCTGCGAGATCCAGCGCTGTCTTCTCCCAAGCCATCACATCCCACTGGTCACTGTGATGCGGGAACTTGGCGATGAGGAGCCGGTCCCCGTCGCGCACGGACGCCTTGGGTCGTGCTCCACCGAGGGATCCTGAGCCCGCATCCAGGAGAGCTTTGATCGCCGTGAGGTCGTCACCGTCGGCGGCGACCTTGTCGGCAGCGCGCAGCAGTCGCGGCAATTCAACCATCTTCGGAACGGTCAGGTCGGGATCGAGGTACGGACCGTCGGCGGATTTCCGGAAGCGCAGTGCTCCCTGGCGGGTCAGATCGCTGACCCCGATCAGGAAGTCGACGTCACTGAAGGAGGGCGGGGTGCGCCCGTCCCGCAGCGCCTGCGCCTGGAGCTTCTGCCCGATGAGGTTCTTCCCCCACCGATCGGGGGAGCAGTCCGTGAACGCGCCCGGAAGTCCGTCGGTCTGATGCGAACCGGAGAAGAGCGCCAGAGCAGGATCGATGGCGAAGGCTTCCTTTCGCCGCAGATATCCCTCGTCGTACCGGACCGACGTCGCCAGCGCGTTGCGACGACGAGAGAAGTATGCGGTGCCGGCATCGACGCTCTGGCCCTCGATATCAACAGAGACGATCAATGAGTCGGTCACGATCGCACCCGTCGCGGAAGTGCTTCGTCAGCACGTGCTCGGCCGAGGTCAGTCTCGTAGGGGTCTAGTGCGTCGACCAGCCGGTCCAGCGCGCCGAGCACCCGGGCGACGTTGAGGAACACGTCGAGGCCGACCGTCGCCTCGCCGTTCTCCAGGCGGCGGAGAGTGCCCCGTGAGATCCCAGCCCGCTCCGCGACCTGCTCGGCGGTGAGATGCTGCAGTTTGCGCCAGGTGCTCAGGTGCGCACCGATGGTCTCAGCGCTGATCCGGGTCCTGGCCGGTAGTGGCCTTGCCATAGTGAAACTCCTCGCTTATGGCCGTTACATCGACCACTATAGCGCTTTATGGTCTATGTAACGGCCATAAAGATCTGAAGCTTCTGGTAGGGGTTCAGGACCGTCGGGACGCTCCTGCGGAGGGAGTGGCGGCTAAGGAGGTCGGAGTCTGGAAGTTGTGGCTGGCGAAGGCTTTTTCGATGGCGGTCAGGACTGCGGGGGCCTCGGTGGTGTTGACGAGGGCGATGATGCAGCCGCCGAAACCGCCGCCGGTCATGCGGGCGCCCAGGGCGCCTGCACCGAGGGCGCTGTCCACGGCCACGTCGAGTTCGGGGACGGTGATCTCGAAGTCGTCGCGCAACGACACGTGCGATGCCGTGAACAGCGGGCCCACATCGCGCAGGCGGCCCGCGTGCATCAGGGCCACGGCGTCTTCCACCCGGCGGATCTCCGTGACCACGTGGCGCACGCGGCGGCGTACGACGTCATCTGACAACCGGGCCAGCGCAGCGTCCAGGTCTTCGAAGGCGATCGACCGCAGAGCCGGTACGCCGAGTTCGGCCGCGGCTTGTTCGCAGCTCTTCCGGCGGGCTGCGTACTCCCCGTCGACGTGCCGGTGTGGTGCCTTCACATCGACCACGAGCAGCGTCAGGCCGTCAGATTCGGGGTCGAAGGGGATCTGCTCGGTCGACATCGCGCGGATGTCGAAGTACAGGGCGTGGCCGGCGGTGCAGCACATCGACGCCATCTGGTCCATCAGGCCGACGGGCGCACCGACGTACTGGTTCTCTGCCCGCTGGGCCAGCCGCGCGACCTCCGCGGGGTCGACATCGATGCCGTGCAATCACAGCAGGGTAACGGCTGTCGCGCACAGCAATGCCGCCGACGAGGACAGGCCGGCGCCTGACGGCAGGTCGGAATCCACCAGCAGGTTGGCGCCGCCGATCTCGTAGCCGGCCTCGCGCAACACCCAGGCGGCACCGGCCGGGTAGGCGGCCCAGTCCTCGACCGAGCCGGGCTGCAGCGAGTCGAGGCTGAACTCGATCACTCCGTCGTGCCCGGTGGAGGCGACCGCGAGAACACCGTCCGTGCGGGCCGACGCGGTCACCAGGATCTGGTTCGGCAACGCGATCGGCAGCACCAGGCCGTCGTTGTAGTCGGTGTGCTCACCGATCAGGTTGACCCGCCCGGGGGCCCGCCAGGAGCCGTCGGGTTCGGTGCCGAAGACCTCAGCAAACGTGCTCACGAACCAACCTTCCGCAGTGTCTCGGCGACATCCTCCGGCCGGGTGTCGGAGATGAACGCGCCCATCCCGGACTCGGAGCCGGCCAGGTACTTGATCTTGTCGGCGGCCCGGCGGATCGACAACAGTTCCAGGTGCAGGTAGCCCAGTTCGCGGTCCACCCGGACCGGCGCCGAGTGCCATGCGGCGATGTAGGGCAGCCGGTCGCCGTACAGGCCATCGAACCGGGCGAGGACGTCGAGGTACAGCTCGGCGAAGTCGTCCCGCTCCTCCGTCGACAGTTCCGCGATGTCAGCGACCTGGCGGTGCGGGTAGAGGTGCACCTCGACCGGCCAGCGCGCGGCCTCGGGGACGAAGGCGGTCCAGCTGCCGTTCTCCGCCACCACCCGGGTGCCCTCCTTGCGCTCGGCGGCCAGGATGTCGGCGAAGAGGTTGCTGCCAGCAACTGCCTGGTGCTCGCGGGCGCGGGCCAGCAGGGTCTTGATCCGCGGCGGCAGGAACGGGAAGGCGTAGATCTGCCCGTGCGGGTGGCTGAGCGTCACGCCGATCTCACGGCCGCGGTTCTCGAACGGGAACACGTACTCCACGTCCGGCCGGGCGCTCAGGTCGGCCGTCCGGTCGGCCCAGACGTCGGTCACCAGCCGGGCCTGGCCCTGGGACAGATCGGTGAAGGACTTGTTGTGGTCGCTGGTGAAGCAGACGACCTCGGCCCGGCCCGGGCCGGCGAACGACGGGAACCGGTTCTCGAACACGGCCACGTTGTAGTCGTGGTCCGGGATCTCGGTCGGGTTGCCCGGCTTGGTCGCGCACAGCGGGCACTGGTCCGCCGGCGGCAGGTAGGTCCGGGTGTTGCGGTGGGTCGCGTAGGTGATCACGTCGCCGGTCAGCGGGTCGATCCGCAGTTCCACCTGTGGCTTCGGCTCCGGCAGACCGCGGGTGTCCTCGAGTGGCACCCGGACCGGGCTGTCGGCGGGGTCGTAGTACAAAAGGTCCCGGCCGTCGGAAAGCTTGGTGTCCGTCCGCCGTGCGCCACGCGGTGTGTTCATCGTCCGACTTCCTGCTGCGACTGCTCGGAGGGAGCCCGGATCGGAGCGCCCCGGCCACGACTTGGCCATGAATCATCGTAAACCAACACGTTCGAACATGCATGGTAGGACCCGCCACCGCTACCCTGGATCGATGGACGACGCCCAACCATCGCGTCCTCTCCCCCCGCACAGGAGAGGGCGCTAGGAATCCCTTAGTCATGAACGAAACCCTGCTCAACATCGTCCTGATCTTCGTCTTCGTCCTGATCGGTGGCGTTTTCGCCGCTGCCGAGATGGCTCTGGTCTCGCTGCGCGAGAGCCAGATCAAGTCCATCGCGCACCGCGGCAAGCGGGGCGAAACGGTGGCCCGGGTGGCCGCCAACCCCAACCGCTTCCTGTCCGCCGTGCAGATCGGCGTGACCCTGATGGGCTTCCTGTCCGCCGCCTTCGGTGGTGCGACGCTCGCCGACGGGTTGTCCCCGCACCTGCAGAAGCTCGGCCTGCCCGAGGGCCTGGCGAACACGGCTGCCCTGATCCTGATCACCATCGCCATCTCGTACGTGTCGATCGTGCTCGGCGAGCTCGCGGCCAAACGGCTCGCGCTACAGCGGGCGGAGCAGTTCGCGCTCGGCCTGGCGCCGCTGGTGGACCGGATCGCCTCGGCGGTCCGGCCGGTGATCTGGCTGCTCTCGAAGTCGACCGACCTGGTGGTCCGCGCCCTCGGCGGTGACCCGAACGCGAACCGCGAGGTGATGTCGGACGAGGAGCTCCGCGATCTGGTCTCGGCGCACGAGTCCCTCGGCGAGGAAGAGCGCCGGATCGTGGACGACGTGTTCGAGGCCGGCGGCCGCCAGCTCCGCGAGCTGATGTTGCCCCGCGGGAAGGTGGACTTCATCGACGCCGAGATGCCGGCGTACAAAGCGGTCAAGTTCGCGGCGGAGCGGCCACACTCGCGGTATCCGGTGATGAACGGGACGGCCGACGACATCGTCGGGTTCGTGCATGTCCGTGACCTGTTCGATCCCGCGGTCGCGTCGCGGTCGGTCCGGGTCGGCGACCTCGCGCGCGACGTACTGATGCTGCCCGACACCGCGAAGCTGCTACCGACGCTGACCGAGATGCGGCGGCGCAGCACCCATCTGGCGATCGTGCTGGACGAGTACGGCGGTACGGCCGGCATCGTGACGATGGAGGACCTCGTCGAGGAGCTGATCGGCGACATCAAGGACGAGTACGACGAGGAGTCGGGCGAGACGACCCGGCTCCGCAGCGGCGACGTCGAGGTGGACGGTCTGCTGAACCTGGACGACTTCGCCGAGGAGACCGGGGTGGAACTGCCGGACGGGCCGTACGAGACGGTCGCCGGATTCCTCGCGGCCCAGCTCGGCCGGGTCCCCGCGGTCGGCGACGAGGGCGCCGTCGACGGCTACAAGGTCACCGTCACCGAGATGGACGGCCGCCGCGTCGCCCGCGTCCGCGTCCACCGCGTCGCCGCCGCCGAGGAACCCGCCGCCTCCGACTAAACCCTTGCGTCCGAAGAACCTTGGGCTATGACCTCAGGTTCTTCGGACGCAACGACTTGGGAGAGCAGGGGGAGGCGGGCGAGGACGACCAGGCCGCCGATGACGAAGCCGAGGCCCTGGACGATCAGGACCGGGATGATGCCGACGATTTCTCCCAGCACGCCGGCCGCCGAGATGCCGACCAGCAAGGCGACCCCTTCGGCAGCGAACAGAGCACCGAACACCCGGCCCCGCGACGCATCGTCGGTGAGCCGCTGGATCACGGTCATCGAACCTGCTACCAGGAACGCGCCCGGCAGCCCGACCACGATCATGCAGACGAACGCTGGCGCCAGGCTGTGCCAGACCAAGGGATAGCAGAACAACACCAGGTCGATCAGCCCGAACACGAGCGCCCCGAACCCCCACATCTTGGCCGCGGAGAGCCGCGAGCCGACCGCCGCCGCGACCAGTCCGCCGACGATCCCGCCGATCGCCTGTGACGAGGTGATCAGCCCGTACGCCGTTCCGTCGCCACCGAGCTCGGAACTCACGAACGGCGCGAACAACGTGCTCATCGCTCCTTCACCAATCCCGGTGACGAGCCCGAACACGAACACCAGTCGCATCGCGGGGCCGGCCACGCAGATCCGGAGCCCCTCGATCCACTCGTTCTTCAGTTGCCGGACGGCTCCGGTGGTTCGTTCCCGCACGACCCGCGCGGCCCGATGACGCACGCCTAGTAAGAAGGCCATCGCGATCAGATAGCTGGCAGCGTCGACGAGGGCCAGCAAGGTGAGTCCGCCGACCGCAGCGAGGACGCCGCCAAGGGCTGCCCCGACCAGCCGGGCGATGTCGCTGCTCTGGCTGTTCAGCGCGTTAGCCGTGACCAGGTGCCGCGGTTCGACCAGCAGGGGGACCATGGACTGCTCGGCCGGCCGGAAAAATTGCTGGAGGCAACCTTGTGCGAGCACCACCAGGTAGATCACCCAGAGCATGCTCTCGTCGCGGACCACCAGCAGCGGCAGCAGCACGATCGCGTGCAGCAGGTTGGTGGCGATCATCGTCCGCCGCCGGTCCCACCGGTCGACGAACACCCCGGCCAGCGAGCCGAGGACGACCAGTGGCAGGAACGACGTGAGCAACAATCCACCCGACGCCAAGGTGGAGCCAGTCAGCGTATAGACGTAGAACGCCAGCCCCGTTCGCAGTACCCAGTCACCCGTCAGTGAGATCAGCCCGGCGCCGAGCACCAGCCGATAGTCCCGCTGCCGCACCAGAACCTGCCACAGATCCCTCATGGCTCAGTGCCCTCCTCTGGCGGCACAGTCTCTGGAGACACCGTGACTATGCGGGTGATGTCGACGTGCCGGCTGCCCGGCGGACGGGTGGACTTGTCGTCGATCGGCCGCTCGTCGACGTACCGCTGCAGCAGTGCACTGATCTGCTCCTCGAGCTCGGCGAGCTCCTCGCCGGTGAGGTAGATCCCGGTGTGCCCGATCCCGGCGTTGTTCACCCAGATGGCGGGCTCCTTCGCCCGCCGCTGCTGCCAGTCCGCGAGCTCGCCCAGGGCCCGCTCCGCGACCAACTGCTCCAGTACGTCGGCCGCCGCCGCGGCCTCAGGCGAGCTCATTGCCTCGCGCCACGACTGCGAGGTGGACACCAGTCGCCACGGCCGCTCCCGGTTGTCCTTGCCCGGGGCCGGCTCGACGAAGTCGTACTTCGCCAGCTGCCGCAGGTGGTGGGAAGCCAACGCCTGGCTGATCCCCAGCCGGCGAGCCGCATCGGCCGCGGTCAGCGGACCCTCCGTGCCGAGCAAAGCCTGCAGATCCAGCCGAACCGGATGCGCGAGCGCCCGGATGGCCAACGGATCGTCGAGCAACCGCTTCCGTCGCGATTCTGATTCCAAAGACATGCTTGGAATATGCGCCGCATGCCAAACCGATGTCAAGCCCTTGCTTGGAATATACTTCCGGCTCAGGGTCGCCTCAGCGGCGGTCGGCCTGGTCGCGGAGCCAGTCGAGGGTGGCTTCCGCGGAGGTGAGGACCGACAGGTGGCCCTCGTCCGGCAGCAGCCGGAGCTCCGCTCTGGGGCAGTTCCGCGCGAGCCATTCGCCGTGTGAACACGGGATGACGCGGTCCCGGGTGCCGTGCAGTAGCAGGATCGGCGCGGTGATCGTGGTCGGGTCGCAACCCCACGGCGTGACATAGCCGAGGTCGTCATCGATCTGGCCGTAGGGTCCCGCGGTCATCGCAACATCCCCGGCCACCCTGCCGAGCCAGGACCACTCCCCGTCGAAGATCGCGAGGTCGACAGGGAGGAACTCGGGGTCGTAGGCGAAGTCCGAGGCCTCGAAGGCGGTCTTCGCCGCCCGGCCCTCGAGTGCGGCCGACAGCGCGGCGACCCCGGACGGGATCATCCCGGCGAACCAGTCCAGCCCGCGTACGCCGTACGGGGCGATCCCGGCGAGGCTTACGACGGCCTGCACCCGGTCGCGCAGTACGGCGGCGGTGCCGAGCGCGTGCGAACCGCCGCCCGAGTAGCCCATCACGGCGAATTCATCGATGCCGAGCTCGTCGGCGACGAACCGGGCGTCCTCGGCGACGGTGGTCATGGTCCGGCCGGGCATCGGGGTCGAGCCGCCGTACCCGGGCCGGTCGAAGGAGATCCAGCGCAGGCCGAGCCACTCGCCGGCCTCGACCAGCGGCTCGGGCGGCGCGCCGAGGTTGGGCGTGCCGTGGTGCCACAGCACCGTGACCCGCGCGGAGTCGCCCGGCGCCGTGTCGTAGACGTGCAGGATCCGGCCGTCGTTCAGACGGAGGTCGATCTCTTTCACGGAAGTCACCTTAGGTTCGCGGCGATGCTCTGACGGCCGGTACGTCGAAGGTTTGCCCGAAGGTTCGACATTTCGGGAAATCGACACAGCGGGAAATCAACGCAGCGGGAAATCAACGCAGCGGGAAGTCGACGCAGCGGGAAGTCGACGCAGCGGGGAAATGTCGAGGATCCGATCGGGCTTCCGACCTCTGCTGCGAAGATCCATCCAGACCGAAAGGAACCGACCGTGAAGTACTTGTTGTTGATCCACAGCAACCCAGTGACCTGGGGACACCCTTCCTTCCTGAACACCGAGAAGGGGATCGCACTGACGAAGAAGCAGCGCGACGCGCTGGCCGCCCAGTTGGAGGAGTTGCTCACCGAACTGGACGACAAGGGCGAGCTCGTCGCCGCGGTGCCACTCGAGGCGCCGTCGCGGACCAAGGTGGTCCGGATCCGCGAGGGTGTCCGGGCGACCACGGACGGCCCGTACTCCGAGGCCAAGGAACAACTCGCCGGCGTCTTCATCGTCGATGTCGACACTCCCGAGCGGGCCGAGGAGATCGCCGCCCGGATCCCGGAGGCGCAGTTCGTCGCCGTCGAGCTCCGCCCGGCCTCCATCTTCGAGGAGTAGTGACGTTCCGTAGTACTAGCTGACCAGGCGGGTGTGGTTGGAGCGGGTGGCGAGGGCCGGATCGAGGGCTCCGAGCGCCAGCCAGGTCGCTCCACCCACCCCGTTGTGAGCGGTCAGGACCTCGCCGTGGAAGTGCTCGTGAATGCTTTGCCGGAGCAGCCGGCCGACCGGTGACGATTCGCCCGCGACGCTGCCCGCGAGCACCAATGGACCGTTGTCCGACGTTGTCCGGAGCCGGCTGACCGTCTCTGTGAGCAGTTCGGCTGCGCGTTTCACCAACGCCTGCGCCGTCTTGTCGTTCTGGTCGTACGCCGTGACGACGGTGCGGGCCAGCTCCGCCAGCAGGACCGGTGGACGGGCGTTCACCGTGTTGATCAGGTCATCACGGAGCCGGTTGTACCCCTCACGCTCAGCGATGGCGTGCTCGTCGTGGTCCGGTAACACGGCCTTCACCACGGCCTCGCCGAGTCCCGCGATCGGTTCCCCCAGATCCAATGCGCGCAGCAGACTGCGCACTGCCTCCCGGCCGAGCCAGAAGCCCGAACCGTCGTCGCCGAGCAGCCAGCCGTGTCCGTCCGCGGTGCGAACCAGTCGGTGGTCGCGCATCAGGCCCGCGTTGCTCCCGGTCCCCGCGATCAGCACGGTGCCGTCAGGCTCCGGCGTACCGGAGGCGAAGGCGACCTCGAGGTCGCCGATGTAGTCCGGTGCGCAGACCAGGCCGGCGCCGTTCCAGGCCGCGTCGAACTGGGCCCGAACCGCGGGGTTGGCCAGCGCGGCACCACCGGCCATGCCGATCACCGCCGTCCTCACCAGCGCCGGGTCGACGCCTTCCAGTGCCTGGTGAATGGCCTGTCCGAAGTTGGCCGCGGCACTCGCGGGGTGGCTGGTCGGATTTCCGCCCGCGGCGGCCCCGCGGCCTACTACGTTGCCCTCATGGTCCGCGATCACGATCCGGGTGGAGGTGCCGCCGAGGTCGCCGCCCAGGACCAGTGCGGTGGCTGGCATCAGGACCACTGGATCCCGTGGTTCCGGAACCGGGCGTTCGAGCGACATAGGCGATGCTCCAAACTGCTCAAAAGAGACTATTTATGAACAATAACAAGCAAGGTCACGCAACGGTCCCGATCTGGAGGGAAGAGTGAGATGATCCTTGACTTTAGCTGCCAGGTGAGAAAAGTTCTGTCCAGCAAACCGCAAACTTGCGCACTTGTCGGCACCAGGTGTGTCGCGGCGAACACATTAGTCGAGGGGTAGGGCCTCTGATGGCCAGCACGGCACCGGGCAGCACGAGCGCCAACGGGGGCAACAGCCCCGTGGAGGGCGGCGTGAGTGCACAGTCTTATGTTCACGCGCTGACGCCGATCCTGGCCGCGGTGACCGAGCAGATCGACGGCCCGATCCAGCAGGCGGCCGACCTGATGACCGCGTCGCTGCGCAAGAACGGTGTCATCCAGGCCTTCGGGTCCGGCCACTCCGAGGCGCTGGCGATGGAGATCGCCGGCCGCGCGGGCGGCCTGATCGCGACGAACCGGATCGCGCTGCGCGACCTGGTATTGCTCGGCGGCGAATCACCCGAGCTGCTCCGCGGTGGTGAGCTCGAGCGCGACCCGTCGTACTCGCGCAAGCTCTATGAATTGTCAGCCGCGCAACCCACCGACCTCTTCGTGATCGCCTCCAACTCCGGCGTGAACGGCTCGATCGTCGAGCTGGCCGCCGTGGTGAAGGAGAACGGCCACCCCCTGATCGCGATCACCTCGCTGCAGCACACCAGCGGCGTCGACTCGCGGCACCCGTCGGGCAAGAAGCTGATCGACTTTGCCGACGTGGTGCTCGACAATCACGCTCCGTACGGCGATTCCGTGCTAGACCTGCCTGACGGCGGCAAGGTCTGCGCGGTGTCGTCCATCACTGCCGCGCTGATCGCGCAGATGCTGGTCGCCGAGGTCCTGCGCCGGCTCACCGAGGCCGGCGAGACCGCACCTGTGTATCTGTCCGCGAACATCCCGGGCGGCGACGACCACAACCACGCCCTTGAAGCTCAGTACGCCGGCCGGATCCGTCGTACTGCCTGAAACACTCTCGGAAGGCGGGACCAATGAGTACTCCCAACAACCTGTCGCGGCGGCTGTTCCTGCAGCGCGCGGCGGTCGGCACCCTGCTGGCCACCGGCGGCAGCACGCTCCTGGCGGCCTGCGCCACCGGCGGCGACGACGACAGCGGTTCCGGCGGTGGCGGCGCCGACAAGAGCGCGGAGAACCCGTTCGGCATGGCGGACAAGGCGACCGTCGACGCGGTGATTTTCAACGGTGGGTACGGCTACGACTACGTGACGTTCGCGGCCAACATCGCGCAGGCGAAGTTCGCGGGCTCGACGTTCAAGGTCGCTCCGTCGACCCAGATCGCCCAGCAACTGCAGCCGCGCTTCGTCGGCGGCAACCCGCCGGACCTGATCGACAACTCCGGCGCGAACCAGATCGGCTTCAACACGATCCTCGACCAGCTCACGACGCTGGACGACGTCTTCGAGGCCAACAACTACGAGGGCACGAAGATCGCTGACACCCTGTACCCCGGCGCCAAGCTCCCCGGCACCTTCGACGGCAAGTTCGTCGCGATGAACTACGTGCTCACCCTCTACGGCCTGTGGTACTCCGAGAGCCTGTTCAAGGAGAACGGCTGGGAGCCGCCGAAGACCTACGACGCGCTGCTCGACCTCGGCGCCAAGGCCAAGGCGAAGGGCAAGTACCTGTTCGTCTGGGGCAAGGAAGCCGCGACCTACTACCACACCCTGGCCGTCGACTCCGCGATCAAGGAGGGTGGCGACGAGGTCCGGCTGGCGCTGGAGAACCTCGAGGGAGACTGCTGGTCGAAGCCGCAGATCCAGGGCGTGTTCAAGGCCATGGAGACCATGGTCAAGAACGGCTACTTCGTCCCCGGCGGCGCCGGCACCCAGTTCACCGCCGCCCAGGCGAAGTGGAGCAACGACCAGCAGGCCATCCTCTACCCCTCGGGCTCGTGGATCGAGAACGAGATGAAGAAGGCCACCAAGAGCGGGTTCCAGATGAAGGGGATCCCGGAGCCGACGCTCACCGAGAGCCCGAAGCTGCCGTACGCGGCGCTGCGCAGCGCGGCCGGCGAGCCGTTCATCGTCCCGGCGAAGGGCAAGAACGTTGCCGGCGGCAAGGAGCTCCTGCGGGCCATGCTGTCCAAGGAGGCGGCGACCAACTTCGCCAAGACGCGGCTGGCGCCGACGATCGTCAAGGGTCTTGTGCCCGCGGACGGTTTCGGTTCGACCGCGCTGCAGTCGCAGACCGCGATGCTGGACGCCGCCGGCACCAACATCTTCGACTACCAGTTCGTCGGCCTGTACGGCATGAACACCGACAACCTCGTGGTTTGGAACTCGTTCCTGTCCGGCAAGCTCGACGCGGCGGGCCTGACGAAGGGCCTGCAGCAGATCACCGACAAGGTGCGTAACGACAGCTCCGTGAAGAAGATCCCGGTTACCAAGTGACCATGACGCAAGATGTCGTGCCGGGCGGCGGACCCAAGCGGTCCGTCGCCCGGCGGCGGCGCCGGCCGCTGACCTTCGACCGGGCCAGCTTCATGGTCGTGTTCCTCGGCCTGCCGCTGGCGGTCTTCGTGGTCTTCGTGATCTCCCCGTTCGTGCAAGCGCTGTACTACTCGCTGACCGACTGGTCCGGGTTCAGCTCGGGGATGAACTTCGTCGGCTTCGACAACTACGTCAAGCTGTTTCACGACGACATCTTCATGAGGTCCGTGCGCAACAACGTAGAGCTCGCGATCGTCGTGCCGCTCGTGACGATCGTGCTGGCGCTGACCCTTGCCACGCTGGTGACGATCGGCGGCTCGGGCACCGGGACCGTCCGCGGACTGCGCAACTCAGGCTTCTACCGGATCGTCTCGTTCTTCCCGTACGTGATCCCCGCGATCGTGATCGGCCTGATCTGGGCCCAGGTGTTCACGCCGGGCTCGGGCGTGCTGGACGCGGTGCTGTCGAAGATCGGGCTGCACCAGTTCGAGAACTACGCGTGGCTCGGTGACGCGCGGACCGCGATGCCGGCCTCGATGTTCGTGATGATCTGGGGCTTCGTCGGCTTCTACATGGTGCTGTTCATCGCCGCCATCCGGGGCATCGACCCCGAGGTGTTCGAGGCTGCCCGGATCGACGGCGCCGGCCGGTTCCGTACCGCTGTGTCCATCACGGTGCCGCTGATCCGCGACAACGTGCAGACGGCGTACATCTATCTCGGCATCGCCGCCCTCGACGCCTTCGTCTACATGCAGGCGCTGAACCCCGGCGGCGGGCCGCAGAACTCGACGCTGGTCATGCCCCAGCAACTGTTCACCACGGCCTTCACCAAGGGGCAGTTCGGTTACTCGACAGCGATGGGCGTGGTCCTGGCCGCAGTGACGCTGCTGTTCGCGCTCGTGGTCTTCCTGGTGAACGCCCTGACCGGCGGACGTGAGCGGAAAGTGAAGGTACGCCGATGACAACCACCGCCGCCGACCGGCCCGACGTCGTCGCCGGGTCCCGCGCGCCCGACAAGCGGGCCCCGGAGGGCAGGGGCGTGGCCACGACCGCCCACATCGCGCTGATCCTGTGGTCGCTGCTGGTGATCCTGCCGCTGGTGTGGACGGTGCTGTCCTCGTTCAAGTCGACGCAGGAGGTCCTGGGCAACCCACTGTCGCTGCCGGGCCAGCTGCGCTTCAGCAACTACGCCACCGCCTGGACGACGGCCGGCATCGGTCGCTACTTCGCGAACACGGTGATCGTCGTGGGCACCGCGCTGGTGCTGGTGATGATCCTGGGTGCCATGTGCGCATACGTGCTGGCCAGGTTCTCGTTCCGCGGCAACCGGCTGATCTACTACTCCATGCTGGCTGGGCTGACGTTCCCGGTCTTCCTGGCGATCGTGCCGCTGTTCTTCGTACTGAAGAACCTCTCGCTGCTCAACACCCTGCCAGGGCTGATCATCACGTACGTCGCGTTCGCGCTGCCGTTCACCGTCTTCTTCCTGCACAGCTTCTTCAAGCAGCTGCCGGGCGAGGTGTACGAGGCG
>NZ_DASRXP010000142.1:0-7860 GCF_035687465.1 Kribbella sp. | reverse complement strand
CCGCTCTCCCCTCAAATCCTCAACGTCTCCACCGGCAAGACCCCCACCCGCTACTCCTACGGTGCTGGCCTCGCCGCACAGACCACGGCAGGCAAGACCACCGAGATGGTGTCCGGCCGCTCAGGCTCAGTCCTAGCGACCGGGAACCAGCAACGAGACTTCGAGCCGTACGGTCTCCCACGTGGCGAGGACCCCAAGTCCCCAGGCCCCGCCTACGCCGGCGGCCTTCTCCTCCCGAACGGCAACTACCTCTTCGGCCAACGCGAATACAACCCGAGCACCGCCACTTTCCTGTCCCCAGACCAAGGCGGCTCCGGCGATCCCTACGCCTACGCCAGTGGCAACCCGGTCTCCAACACCGACCTAACCGGCCTGGACGACATCAACGGCACCCTCACCGACGTCTCCCACGTCTCCGGCTGGATCTCAGTAGGCACAGTCGCCGCCGCAATCGGTTGCACCCTCTACCGCCCCTGCGCCCCCGCAATCCCCATCCTCATGCAGGTCTCCTCAGCAACAGGCATGGTCTCCGCCGGCGCCGGTGGCATCCTCTCCGCCGAAGCCTGCGTAGTCAAAGGCAACTGCTCAGACCTAGCCGCCAACATCGCCATCGGCGCCCTCGCCAGCCGCTTCCCCACTCTCGGCATCGCTGCGCGAGACGCGGCTGCATCGCGCTCAGTACTGACTGTAGATCCTCGCCTGTATGCCGATCTGTCCTCCACAAGCAGGCGGACGCACATCCTCTATGGTGATGGAATTGGCGAAGTGGCCGGCGGAGGACATATGTGGCCGGGAAGCCCAGGAAAGTCCGTGTTCCCAAAGAACTGGTCGGAGGACAAGATCGTGTATGAGATCTCTAATATCGCAACCGATCCCACTCTGGTTTGGAAGCAACAATCCGGCCCCGCGGGTGCAGATTTTACCCATGCGGGTGAACCTGTTCGCTATAAGGTCGAAGGTGTCCGAGGCGGCGTGAAGATTCGAGTCATTATTGAGCCTCGAGGTGAGGGCATCATCACCGGATTTCCAGTCCGATGACGCGATTGACATGGGACGACCTCATCGGCAAGCTCCATGCGGCGCTGCTTGAATCGGAGCATTCGCTGACCCCGGATGACGTGGAGAATATATGGGAGTTGATCGATGTTGGTGAGCCGGGCGTCGCGTTCGAGTTGCTGTGTAGCCAACTATACGAATACGACGCGGCGGTCAGTCCTCGAATGCTGGACAGTCTTCGCGAAATGGGAACGTCCATGCAACTGAAGCCTCGGCAGTGGGAGATTCTCCGCGTCGCTGACCACGATGCCGACGCAGGGCAGTGACAATCTGCCGCTGCAGCGCAGGAGCGGCCCAAGGAGTATGTGGAGGTAGGTGGGCTAGTGATTGACGCTGGACGGCGGACGCTAAGGCTGATCGGGTACTGGGACGGGCCGAGGACGCCTGGTTGGCCGGTGCCGCAGGACTTTGTGGATCCCGGCTGGGATGCGCTCGAGCGGGACCTTGTCACCGACTATCTGACGCAAGGTTTCGTCTTCAGAGGTTTTGGCGGTATTTCGAGGCGCCGCATGTGCGGACAAGAGAATGGGGCGCTCGAACTCACGGACGGCACGTGGTACTGGCCGGACGGACTCGCGCACTACCTCCGCGATCATGATGTCCGGCTGCCGCAGGTGTTCGTCGACCATGTCAACGCCCAGTTTGACCGCTTGGAAACTCCTGACACAGACACCGAGTGGTGGCGGAACTTGAAATGAGCAGGTTCATTGCGGATCAGGATTTGCCGGCCGGGTTCAGCTATCCGGCGTCGTTTCTACGGGTGGTGGAGCTCGGGCTGGTTGATCTGGAACCCTGGTGCATTCTCGATGGTGAGCGGCTGAATGAGCGCTATCGAGGTTTGCAAGAGCGCTACCAGGCTAGAGAGTTGGTGCCGTTTGCGCGGCGGCAGGACAACGATGATGTCGCCTGCTGGGACGTCAGCGAGGGCTCGAAGGTCCTGATAATCCATGACTTCGCGGATCTGGGTTGGGAGCTTCGGCAAGTCCTTCCATCCTTCTACGCCTGGTTGCGACAGGCCGTCGAAGACCTGATCGAGTTTGAACCCGAGGACTGAGTGGGAGGTGTGCATGAGGGTTCGGTGTGTGCAGATCATCAGCCCTGTGACGCGGAAGGTTGTCGCGGATCACCCCTCGATGCGAGTTGGCGTGGAGTACACGGTGCTTGAGGTTGCTGCGCGGCCCGGAGGCGATTCCTCGCTGCGGATCCATCATGGTGATGAATCGCCGGGGATTTGGGATTCGGCGATGTTCGAGACCACGGATCCGACGGTCCCTTCGGTTTGGGTGGCGCAACTCTCGGACAGTGGGAGTCTGCGGCTCGCACCGCCTCGCTGGCTTCAGCGGGGTTTCTGGGAGAGGTACTTCGACGATGAGCATGAGGCGGTAGGGATCTTCGAGGCGGATCTAGCTGCCATCTTGCGAGAGTCCGGGGGTGTCGACTGGGACAGGCACCGGCAAACGGTTCTCGTGAGGATTTCGGACGAGTTGCGCGAAGTCGTGCGGGAAGCGGAGGGCTCGCTGGGCGCGCGCGAGGTGGAGGACCTTCGGGATCTCATTGAGGTGGGGGAGCCGGGGTCTGCGTTCGAGCTGCTGTGCCGTCAGCTTCATGAATACGAGGCGGCCGTGACACCTCGGATGCTGGAGTCGCTCCGGAAGGTGGGAACAGCCATGCAGTTGGAAGCCAGGCAATGGGAGATTCTTCGGGTGAGCGAAAGTGGAGGGTAGGCGACCCGTGGGATTGTTGACGAAGCAGGTGGTTTAAGTGTTTGAATGCCCGGTGTGTTCCTCGTTTCTCTTGACGGTAAAGCCCTATGAGCTGTGGCCGCCGCCGCCCGGGCAGGTTTTGAGTCCACCGTACGAGGATTTTCTGGGGCGTCCGTCGTATGAGGTTTGTCCGCGGTGTGGATTTGAGTTCGGAAATGATGACAACCCAGGTACTGCGCCGCCGTCGTCTTTCGGGGAGTATCGGTTGGAGTGGGAAGCTGAGGGATTCCCCTGGTTCGATCAGAGCGCAGTGGAAGACGGGGAATCCAGCCCATGAGGGTGTCGTGAAGTCGTACAAGGACCTGCCCGGCCTCGAGGATGTCGTGCTGGAGGAGTCATACGTGCTGGCGGTCGCGGCGACGCCGGGCGTGGTCAGTTTCGTGCTCGCTGTGGTGTTGACGCCGGAGCATGCCGAGTACGTCGCGTCCGAGGACGGGACTTCCCTGTGTTATCGGGACGGGTTTCTCGAGTTCGGGGGTGTGACTGATCTCGAATGGACCGGTCAGGGGGACCCGACAGCGGCCGAGGTGACGGGCGAGCAGGACTACGGGAACATCGACGCCATGGCCTGGGACGACAGGTTGTACGAGCTCGAGGGTGACTGGGGAGCGATGAGGATCACGGCGGCTGCCGTTCGCCTGATCTTGGAGGGATCAGCCGGCGCGGGACCCTGATCGCTCGGCCGCCGGCGATTCCGTTAGCGGGGCGGGCTGGCGGCGATGTGCTGGGCGAGTTCGTCGAGGAGTGACGGGAACGACCTCGATGCCGCCGTGCGAGCTGCCAAGGAGGCTGCCGGCGACAAGAACGTGCTGGTCCACGGCGCGAGCGTCGCACAGCGCGCCCTCACGGCAGGACTCCACGACGAACTCGAGATCCACCTGATCCCGGTCTTGTTCGGCGACGGCCGGCGGCTGTTCGAGCACCTCGGCATCCAGCAGCGCGAACTAGAGCGAACCAGAGTCCTCGCAGGAGAAGGCGGCGTCACCCACCTCCACTACCGCGTCCACCCCTGAGGCAGAGGGCGTGTGCCGGACCGAACATCACGAACCCGGTTGTCGCACTACAGTCCCGTGAGCACCAGAAAACGCGCCGTCCCCACCGATGTGTTTCGAGAAGTGCCGGCCCGAGTGGGAGGCTGAGAGGCGACCCTGGGTTCGACTGGAGTACATCGGAGGGTGGCGTGACGACGGCGGAGTTCTTGGAACGGTTTGCGCAGGTGGCTGGGTCGAGGATGAAGTTGCCTACGGCGCTGATCGGGGCGTGGGACCAGTTCGTTGAGTCTTGTGAGGCGGGCTACGGGGACATCCTCGACGAGTTCACGTTCGACCGGTCGGTACGGGATCGGATCGCGGTGGCTCTGCAGGATGAGGGTCTTCGGGAGTTCGAACAGATGCGTTGGGTTGAGGAGCAGATCCGGGCGATCGATGGGCGGTATCGGAAACTGCTGCTCGATCAGACGGTGTTCGAGGGCAGGCCGTGGTGGAAGGCGACCTTTCCCCGCTACGCCGGCCCCCAGATGGCGGCCGAACTGCTGGCCACTTACGGGCTGACCGTGGCGGTCCGCGAACCACCCTCCGCCTGGCCCTGAGGACGGCTCCGAGCTCGTTACGTCCGAAGAACTGGTGACCCGTTGCGCCAGTTCTTCGGACGTAAGCGATCTTTGTGGGCTTAGAGGGTGGTGAGGAGGAGGTGGAGGGCTAGGGCGGTGATGAGGGTGCTGGAGGTTAGGGCGGTCAGGAGGCGGCCTCGGGGGCTGGTGAGGATTCGGCCCAGGAGGGCTCCGCCGGAGGCCAGGAGTAGCTGCCAACTGCTGGAGGCGATGAAGGCGGCGACGATGAAGATCGACTGTTCCAGGGGTGTGGGGGTCGAGGCGTCTTGGCCACCGAGGACCAGGGCGGTGAAGTAGAGGATCGTGATCGGGTTGAGCAGGGTCATGCCGAGCAGGGCGAAGTACGCGCGGGGTGCGGTGAGTGGGGTTTCGGCCTGGCGGTTGGTGCTTTGGAGTCTTCGGTACTGCGTGACCGCGGTCGTGGCACCGTGGATCGCCAAGGCAAGGAGGACCAGTACTGAGATCCAGGTGAGCGGGACCGTGATCGGCGCGATCAGGGGTGTGATGGCGGAGCCGCCCACGGTCGCGACGAGCGCGTAGATGCCGTCGGCGGTCGCGATGCCGAGAGCTGCGCAGGCGCCGATCGTGAGAGAGGTGCGGGCGGTGAGGGCGACGAGGTAGGTCCCGATGGCTCCGACGGGGATCGCGATGCCGAATCCGGCGACGAGGCCCGCGACCAGCGCGGCGATCACGACCGAGAGTAAGTAGACCTCAGCAGTCGGCCGGTCTGCTGCTTGGCCCACACCGAACAGTCGGTGGAGGGCAACAGCAGAAGGGCTTTCGTCGTGGTCATACCGTGATCGTGCCGTCCTGCCGATGCCCCGGGCAAGTGAATTTCACACCCGACGCGCGGGCGCTGTCGGCGGGATCGGCGAGTCGGCCGTCCGCTAGCGGGGTGTAGTCAGAGGGTTTGGGCTAGGGCGCCGGTTGGGGCGAGGAAGAGGAGGATGGGGCGGCCGGGGTTTGGAAGCATGGTGGTGTACGCCTGGAGTTGGGGGGCGTAGTGGGCGATCCGCGAGTCCAGGGCGGCCGCTGGGAT
Organism: Kribbella sp.; assembly: GCF_035687465.1. Taxonomy (NCBI): domain Bacteria; kingdom Bacillati; phylum Actinomycetota; class Actinomycetes; order Propionibacteriales; family Kribbellaceae; genus Kribbella; species Kribbella sp. The sequence continues at coordinate 2,393 of NZ_DASRXP010000142.1, read as the reverse complement.
GGCGTCGGTTTTGTAGTCGACGATGACGTGGGTGCCGTCGTCCTCGCGGTAGATCAGGTCGATGAAACCTTCGAGGACTGTGCCGTCTGGTTGCGGGATGCCGACGTACGACTCGCGCCAGTGTTCGCGGGCGGCGGCTCGGGCCACGACGTCCGAAGCCAGCGCTGAACGGACCAGAGCAGTGACAACATCGGCGTACTCGATGACGCCCTCGGCGAGGCATTGCGCCGAGACGGCTGCGTCGAGGCCGGCGCCGGTACCGAGGTCGACGACTTGCATCACGCCGTGGACTGCCCGGCCGATGGCGGTTCCGTAGCGGCCCTTGGACCACGGCGGTAGTTCGACGTCACGTGGAGCCTTCGCGACACCGGGATCTGCTCCCTGCAAGGCGACATCTGGGCCGGTGCCCTCGAGACCGGATGCGCTCTGCGCGGACTTCCGGCGGCTGGCTTGGCGCGCGGACGCGACGCGCGCCTCCCACTCGGAGCGCGCGATCGGAGCAGTGACCTCGGTCGGCGGTTGCGAGCCTGTGGAGACGGATTCCGAGGCCGGGCTGGTGAAGAGGGTGGCGTCCGCGGCTTCGACGCCACCGCCTGAAGCCAGCAGCTCGGCGTTGCTGGAATGCTTGCGCGTACCGGAGCGGTGCAACGAGACGACTAGGTGATCGCGGGCGCGCGTGGCGGCGACGTACAGGAGGCGCCGGCGTTCGTAGTCGTCCATCTGCTCGTCGACTGGTTGGACCAGGTCGAAGTCTTCCGTCTGGACTGATGCCTTCAGCTTGACTGCGTAACCACCGTCGGTCGGCCAGAGAACCTGTACTCCGCGTTGGCGGTTCGGCGCCGCGGTCATGCCGGACAGGATGACGATCGGGAACTCCAGGCCCTTGGCGGCGTGGATCGTCATCACGCGCACTGCGTCCGCATCGGTCTCGGGCAGGACGGCCTCGGCGACACGTGAAGCCTCTTCGCCTTGGTGGGCGGACCAAGCCAGGTACGAACGCAGACCGCCGTGCTCGACCTCTGACCACGCCCGCGCCTGGTCGACGACGAAGCGCACCCGGCGCCAGGCGTCGCGAGCACGCGGACCGGTCGCGGCGACTTCGAGCATCCGGCGATCCGCGACGATCTTGGCCAGTACTTCGCTGGGCGTCATCCACCGGGCGGCGTAGTACGTGCGGCGCAACCATTCGATCGCCTCGCCGACCGGGTGGGTCAGGAGTGAGTCGGGCACGGGTGCGGTCAGGGTGAACGAGCCGCCGGATCGTTTCCAGGTGAAGAGGTCGTCGTCGCCGCAGCCGAACAGAGGTGATCGCAGCGCTGTCACGAGGGCGAGCTGGTCGCTCGGGTCGCCGAGTGCGCGGGCGCAGGCGAGCAGGTCGCGGACCTCGGCTGTCTGGTAGACGAGCGAACTGGCTTCGGCGCGGTAGGGGATGTCGACGCGGTCGAGCGCTTCCTCGAGGAACGGGAGCGAGGTGCGCGCGGGAACCAGTACTGCGATATCGCCGGCGCCGGCGGGGCGCCAAGTCGAGGTCTTGTCGTCGTAGATCTGCCAGCCCTCGCGAAGAGCCTGTTCCACGACCGCGGCGACGTCGGCGGCCTCACGCTCACGGAGCACGGACGCCTGAGCACGCGGAAGGTCGTCATGCGGCTCCGCCCCCAATACCGTCACCGCAGGACCAGCTGGGCGGAAGGTGTCGGCAGGCGCGGTCAAGCCGGAAGCGCCGGGGGCTGAGAGGTGGGCGGGGCCAGCAGTGCTCGAGAGTTCGGCGGTGCCGGAGAGGTGAGTGGCGGGGTCGGAGGCGCTGGAAAGGTCGGCGGGCGCGGCGGAGGGCGAAGCTTCCGATGGCATCCGGGCGATGGTCAGTCTGGGGCGGATCGGCGTGACCGTGGCGAGTGAGGCCTCGGAGTCGCCGGTGTCCTCGGTGCTCTCGCGGTCGGGGTGCGCGGGGTCGAGCGGGTCGGACGACGGACGCTCGGCGAACTGGTCGCCGGTTGCTGGACCAGAGCCGTTCGGCTCTTCGGAGAGGTCAGGTCCGTCGCCGAACAACGAGAGTTGATCTCCGCGCCCGATCGGCCCGGAGGGCGTCGGGGCGGCGATGCCCGAGCGTGCAGAACCGGCAGGGACGGTGGGGCCGGCCTCGGGGCTGAGATCTGATGTAGTAGTCGTCGCAGGGACGTCTGCAGGCGGCACTCCGTCAGTACCTGCGGGACTGCCGAGGGCTGCGGGTGTGGTGGTGAAGGTTCGGTGGGGGGTTAGGGACTGGTAGTCGGGTTGGGCGTCTTCTTGGGGGGTTATGAGGGTCGCGAAGACGGTGTTGATCCAGTCCAGGACCGGGGGGACTGTGCGGAAGTTGGTGGTGAGGGCGACAGTTTCGCCGAGGAGGGACTGGGCTG
>NZ_DASRXP010000141.1:0-12905 GCF_035687465.1 Kribbella sp. | reverse complement strand
CGACCACGACCAGGCGATCGAGCAGGTGGAGGCCGCGCTGGCGATCGGCCGCAGACAACAGGATGCCAACGCGATCGCCCATCAGCTGAACAACCTCGCCATTATCTACCTCGCCCTCGGCCGGTACGACGAAGCCGTGGTGACCGCGACCGAGGCGTTCGAGCAGAGCCACGATGTCCCGGAGGAACGGGTCCGGGCCTACACCCACGACACCCTCGCGCAGGCCGTCGCCAGCAGGGGAGAAGTCGACCGGGCAGCCGTTCACTTCGAGGCATCGGTGACTATCAACCTCACGCTCGGTCAGCCGGCCCCGGCAGCCCGGGGCCTGATCCGCTTGGGCAAGGCGTACCTCTCGGCCGGTGATCAGGCCGCAGCACGGGCAGCCTGGGAGCGGGTCCTGGCGATGGTCGACGAGTACGGCGCGACCCGCTTGCAGGACGGCTATTCGGAGGCCCTGGAGCTCATTGCCGAGCTCGATCGCTCCGCTCAGTAAGGCGGGACGCGGTGGAGCCGTGGCCGGCGAGGAGCCAGATTCCCAGTTGGGTGACCTCGTGGCGGACGGATGCGCCCGCTCTGCGGGTGGTGATCAGCCCGGCTTCCCGCAGTACGGTCGCTTGGTGGCTGGCCGCGGCAGGGGAGATCTGGCAGCGCTTGGCGAGCTCTGTCGTCGTGCAGCTGGTCACCGCGGCTTCTAACGCCGCCGCTCGGGTCGCGCCGAGCAGGGAGCTCAGGGCGTCTGTCGAACTTGCTGTTTCCGAGGTGGTTGGGCGCAGGACGCCCGGCGCGTGCTGGATCGGGTAGACCAGGATCGGCTTCAGCTCGGGGTCGCACAGCTTGGTCGGGACCCGCCAGCAGAACACGGACGGCTGCAGCTCGATGCCGCGGCCTTCCAGGTAGAGGTCGCGGTCGTGCATGTCCAGCACCTGCAGCGTGGGAGCGACCCAGCGGACCCGCGGATGCAGCGTCGACAGCAGCCGGTCGACCCCGTGCCGGACGAGGGCGTCGCCGCGGTGGGCGTGGTCGGCCGACACGTGGGTGCCGATCGACTTCCAGTACGGCGCGATCGCCGCGGCGTGGTACGTCCGGAGGGCCTCGCCGAGCCTGCGCAGCGAGGAAGGCGCGCCCTGGGCGAGCTCCCGGGTCCAGGGTGACACCGGCCGGTACTTGCTGAGCAGGCCCAGCTGGTGGCGGATCTCCTCCGCGGGTGTCGCCAGCACCAGGTCCAGTGCGCTGTCGAAGTCCGGCGCGGGCTCGGCGGGGGTGAGGAAGTCCGGCGAGTAGCCCTTCGGCGGCGTCAGTTCGAGCAGCAGCCGCAGCTGGTCCGGCGCCATCCTGACGCGGACCTGCCGGCGCCAGTCGTCGAACACCAGCCGGCCATCCTGGTGCTGCAGCATGTGCAGGCTGAGCAGGATCTCCCACAGCGTCGCGGGCCTGGTGGAGATGGTGGTGCGCGCGAGGTCGTGCGGCGTGAAGTGGATCCGGAGCACGGTGCCTGCCTCCCCCAGGTCGTCGGTCGCAGGCTGTGGCGGGCTCTTGACCGAACGCGATGACCCCGATTGAAGCAGGTGCGTGTGAAGCCGCACAACCGCTCAGAGCCAGCGGTACTTCTTGAACAGCCGGTAGAGCACCGTGCAGGCGGTCGCCATCACGGCCAGGACCACGTAGTACCCGTACTTCGTCCTCAGCTCCGGCATGTGGTCGAAGTTCATCCCGTAGATGCCCGCGATCATCGTCGGCACGGCGATGATCGCCACCCAGGCGGAGATTCGCCGGACGTCCTCGTTCTCGGCCACCTGTACCTGGGCCAGCCCCGCCTGCAGGATCGAGCTGAGCAGTTCGTCGAACGAGACCACCTGTTCCTTGACCCGGAGCAGGTGATCGTCGACGTCGCGGAAGTAGTTCCTGGTCTCGTCCGAGATCAGCGGGTGCTGCAGGGTCGACAGTGCCCGCATCGGCCCGGCCAGCGGTGCCACCGCCCGCTTCAGCTCCAGCACCTCCCGCTTGAGCTGGTAGACCCGGTCGATGTTGCGCCAGCCGCGCGGGCTGAACATCTCGATCTCGATCTGGTCGATGTCGGCCTGGACCGCGTCCGCGACCTCCAGGTAGGTGTCCACCACCTGGTCGGCGATCGCGTGCAGTACGCCGCCCGGGCCGGCCGCGAGGCGCTTCGGCTCGGCCTCCAGCTTCTGCCGCAGTCCGGTCAGCTCACCGTGATCCCCGTGCCGGACGGTGATCACGAAGCCGGGGCCGCAGAACACCATCACCTCACCGGTCTCGACCACCTCGCTGGTCGCGGTCAGATCCCCGTGCGGCACGAACCGGACGGTCTTCAGGACGGCGAACAGGGTGTCCGCGTAGCGCTCCAGCTTCGGCCGCTGGTGGGCCTCGGTGGCATCCTCGAGCGCCAGCGGGTGGAGGCTGAACTGCTTGCCGATCACGGCCAGCTGGTCCTCGGTCGGCTGGAACAACCCGATCCAGACGAATCCGTCCCCGCGCCGGGCCCGGGTCAGCGCGTCGACGTACGAGGCGACCTTGGAATCCCGGCGGCCGTCGCGGTAGAAGGCCCAGTCGACCAGGGCTCCGTCCAGCCTGCCGCTGCCGACCAGATCGATCAGATCGATCGGGGCGGGATCGGCCCCGGAACGCCGGGAGAAGACACGTCCAACCCGGCGTGTCGCGCTCATGTCCCACTTCCGTCCGGTCATCACCGCGAGGCTATCAACGCGCCGTCACCAGGCGTCGGCAATGATGGAGTGGAAGCAAGCGGAGAGGAACGACGATGACCACCCAGGGCATGCCCTCGATGGACCCCCGGCCGACGGGCCTGACGATCGGCACGTACGACACCTACCGGGAGGCGCAACGAGCAGTCGACTACCTGTCGGACGAGAAGTTCCCGGTCGAGCACACCACCATCGTCGGCAACAACCTGCGTCAGGTGGAGAAGATCACCGGCCGGCTGACCTGGGGCCGCGCGATCACCGCCGGCCTGGCCAGCGGTGCCTGGTTCGGACTGTTCGTCGGGATCCTGCTCGGCATCTTCGCCCCGGACGGTGGCTGGCTGGCGGCGCTGCTGACCGGCCTGGTGCTGGGCGGACTGTTCGGGATGGCGTTCGGCGCGCTCGGCTACGGCCAGCTGCGCGGTGCCCGCGACTTCACCTCGCGGACGTCGGTGGTGGCCACCACGTACGACGTTCTGTGCGACTTCAAGTACGCCGAGGAGGCCCGGAACCACCTGGCCAAACTGGCGCTGAAGGGCGAGGTGGCCCCGCGCCTGCCGGAGCAGTCCAACTAAGCTCTGCCGGACCAACCGGAAGGAGCCAGGATGCAGTTCGGGCGGAGCTATGAGGAATTCGAGGTCGGTGCGGTCTACAAGCACTGGCCCGGCAAGACGGTGACGGAGTACGACGACCACCTGTTCTGCCTGCTCACCATGAACCACCACCCGCTGCACCTGGACACGCACTACGCCGCGGAGACCACCCAGTTCGGCCAGAACGTTGTGGTCGGCAATTACATCTACTCGATCCTGCTCGGCATGTCCGTCCCGGACGTCAGCGGTAAGGCGATCGCCAACCTGGAGATCGAGTCGCTGCGGCACATCGCGCCGACCTTCCACGGCGACACGATCTACGGCGAGACGACCGTCCTGGACAAGTGGGAGTCCAAGTCCAAGGACGATCGCGGCGTCGTCTACGTCGAGACCAAGGGCTACAAGCAGGACGGCACCGTCGTCTGCCTGTTCAAGCGCAAGGTGATGGTCCCGAAGGACTCCTACCTGGAGGCCCGCGGCGGCGAACAACCCGCCCGCCCCACCCCGCTGTCCTGACGTCAGAGGAAGAGTTCGATGACGGGGACGGCGACGTCGGGGCGCTGGATGGGGAGAGTCAGGGTGAGGGTGTTTGGCGGCAGGCCGCCCATGGTCGTGTTCTGGGCGGTTTGATCGGGGTCGCTGACCGTACGCCGAACCTCGGACGCGTCGTGCAGGAGTTGCGCGTACTTCACCTTGTCCGCCATCCCCGGTAGATGCAGGTGGTGCATCGGCCAGGCGAACACGTGCAGGTACAGCCGGTTCCCGCGCTGGGTGTAGCGGCAGTCCTGCGGTGGCGCCAACTCGCTCGGCCCCGCGCCGTAGATCGACCTCCCATGTGACCGGGTCCAGCGACCGAGTTCGGCCAGCGTCGCCAGAGCCCGCGGGTCGAACTCACCCCGCCCGGTCGGTCCGACGTTGAGCAGCAGGTTGCCGTCCTTCGAGACGGAGTCGATCAGCATCCGGATCAGCAGATCGGGGGACTTCCAGTCCAGGTTGTCGCGGTCGTAACCCCAACTGCCGTTGAGGGTCTGACAGGCCTCCCAGAGGACCGGTTGGCCGTCCCGCGTCATCGGGCCGCTCGGCTGGTACTGCTCCGGGGTGACGAAGTCGCCGGGGATGTCGAGCCGGTCGTTGATCAGGATGCCCGGCTGCAACTCGCGCACCATCGCCATCAGCTCCTCGGACCGCCAGTCGTCCTTGCCCTTGCCCGACGGTGTGCCGTCGTCGAACGGGCGGCCGGGGTAGGAGAAGTCGAACCACATGATGTCGATCGGCCCGAACCGGGTCAGCAACTCGCGGACCTGGGCGTGGAGGTAGTCGGCGTACACCTGGATGTTCCGGCCGGCCGACTTCGCCCGGGCCTCGAGGTCGTCGCGCTGCGGGTGCACGGTGTCCACCGGGAACTCGGGATGATGCCAGTCGATCAGCGAGTGGTAGAAGCCGACTCCGAGACCCTCGGCCCGGCAGGCCTCGACGAACGGGCCGACCAGGTCCGCGGCCCACGGCGTACCGGCGACGGTGTAGTCGGACACGTCCGAGTCCCACAGGCAGAAGCCTTCGTGGTGCTTGGTCGTCAGTACGGCGTACCGCATGCCGGCCTCGCGAGCCGCCTTGGCCCAGGCCCGGGGGTCGTACAGGTCGGGCTCGAAGTGGTCGAAGTACGGCTGGTAGTCCTCGTCGGTGAGCCGCTCGCGGTTCTTCACCCACTCGTGGCGCGCGGGCAGCGAGTACAGGCCCCAGTGCACGAAGAGCCCGAAACGCCAGTCCTTGAACTTCGCGACGGAGGCAGCAGCCAGGTCGGTCATCGGTATCCGTTCCTCTTGTGTTTGGCGGTCATCGGCCACCGAGTCCGGTGACGAGCAGACCTCGGACGAGGTGCTTCTGCAGCAGGATGACGAGCAGCACGGTGGGCAGCATGGCCAGGATCGAGGCGGCCATCATCAGGTTCCACTGGGTCCCCTGCTGGCCGACGAACTGGGCCAGTCCGAGCGGCACGGTGCCCTTCTGGTCGACGCTGTTGGTGATGATCAACGGCCAGAGGAAGCTGCCCCAGAAAGCGATGAAGGTGAAGACGGTCAGTACGGCGATGGCCGGCCTCGCCAGCGGCAGCATGATCCGCAGGAACGCTCCGAACGGGCCGCATCCGTCCACCCGCGCAGCCTCCTCGAGCTCCTCCGGAACCGTGAGGAAGAACTGCCGGAGCAGGAAGGTGCCGAACGCGGTGAAGGCCCACGGGAAGATCAGGGCCCAGTAGCTGTCGACCCAGCCGAGGGACTGCATCAGCCAGTACATCGGCACGATCAGGACCTCCTGCGGCACCATCAAGGTGCCGAGGAAGAGCACGAACAGTTGCTCACGGCCCCTGAATCGCAGCCGCGCGAACGCGTACGCCGACAGGCTGGAGGCGACCACCACCACCACGGTCCCGACCACCGCCACGAAGAGGCTGTTCAGGAAGTACCGGCCGAACGGGGCGAACTGGAAAGCGTCCACGTAGTTCCGCCAGCGCACCTCGGAGCCGATCAGGTCCGGCGTCGGGGTGAACACCTCGTCGGCCGGCTTGAGTGAGGTCGCGATGGCGTAGATGAGGGGCGCCATGAAGATCAGCGCGACGATCACCAGCAGGGTGTGCGAGACGCCGCCGCGGACCTTGCGCGCGGTCGAGTTGGTGTCAGACGTCATAGTGCACCCACCGCTTCTGACCGATGAACTGGATCGCGGTGATGCCCATGATGATGACGAACAGCACCCAGCCGGCCGCGGCGGCGAGCCCCATGTTGAGGAACTGCCAGCCCTGGTTGTAGACGTACATCACCAAGGTCTGGGTGGACACGCCCGGCCCGCCCCCGGTGAGGATGAACGGTTGCGCGAACACCTGGAACGAGGTGATCAGCGTCAGCGTGGTGGCGAAGAAGATCGACGGCGTGATCATCGGCCAGGTGATGTACCGGAAGCGTTGCAGCGGGTTCGCGCCGTCGATCGAGGCCGAGTCCAGCTGGGACTGCGGCACCTGGTCCAGCGCGGCCGAGAAGACGAGGAAGTTGTAGCCGAAACCCTGCCAGACCGAGATCGCCACGATCGTCGGCATCGCCCAGCTGGTCGAGCCCAGGAAGTTGGGTGCGTCGGCGCCGAACAGGCTCTGCGATCCGGAGTCGAACAGACCGCCGGGCTGGAGCAGCAGCCGCCAGACCATCACGTTCGCCACCATCGGTGTCATCACCGGGATGAAGAACAGCACCCGGAAGGCCTGCCGTCCCCAGATCTGCGGCCCGAGCCAGACAGCCAGTCCGAGTGACACGATCAGGTTGAGGGGGACGTACAGCACCACGAACAGCGTGGTGTTGAAGATGACCTTGCGGAAGATCGGATCGTTCAGCAGGTGGGTGAAGTTGTCGATGCCGAGAAAGGTGCGCTCGCCGAAGACCGGCCAGTCGAACAGGCTGATCCCGAGCGCCATCGCGGTCGGGAACAGCGTGAACAGGGCGAGACCGGCCAGGCTCGGCCCGAGGAAGATCCAGGCGTACCGGCCGTCCCGCCGCAGCCGGCGCGGCCGTCGCTCCGCCCGGGCGGTACCGGGCGGAGCTTCGGTGCTGGTCGCCGTGGCCATCAGGACCCGGCGCCCGCCTGGTCCTGGACGTTCTTCAGCGCCTGATCCGGTGGCAGTTCGCCGTTCAGTGCCTGCACCCCGAAGTCGAGCAGCAGGTCGGAGGCCTGCACCCAGTTCTTCGAGGTGACCAGCGGGATCGAGTGCTGTGACGCGTACTCGATCGTCTCGCGGGCGCCCTGCAGATTCGCGGCGGTGTACCAGGCGTCGTGGGCCGTGGGTCGCGACGGGTAGGCTCGGCCGGCCGCGGCCAGGTCGGTCAGCGGCTTCTGGCTGGTCATCGACACGATCGCCTGGAACGCCGCGTCCGGGGTCTTGCAGGACCGGGAGATCCCGAAGCCCGAGCCGGCCGTGTAGGTCTTCGATCCGTCCGCCCCGGCCGGCATCGGCGCGATGCCGAGGCTGAACTTGCTCTTGCCCTTCAGGTCGATCAGGGACCACGGTCCGTCCAGCTTCATCGCCGCCTTGCCCGAGATGAAGTTGGTGGTCTCGAAGTCGGTGCCGCCGGCCGGGACCCGCGGGGCGATCTTGTCCTTCACCACCAGGTCGACGTACTGCTGATAGCCGTCGGTGAAGGCGGGATCGGTGAGCGCGAGCTTGTTGTCCTTGAGCGGCTGGGCTCCGGTCGTCGTCAGCACCCACGGCAGGAACGCCAGGTCGCCGGGCGTGGTCACGAACCCGTACTTGCCGCCGGTGCTGAGTTTGGTCGCGGCCGCCTTGAACTCGTCCATCGTCCAGCCCGGTTTCGGCTCGGCGATCCCGGCGGCCTTGAACAGGTCGCGGTTGTAGAAGATCACCATCGGACCCGAGTCGTAGGGGATCGCGATCTGTTTCCCGTCGGACTTGAGGCCGTCCATGATCGGCTTGTCGAAGTCCTCGGCCTTCACGTTGTACTTCGCCATCAGGTCGTCGAGCGGCAGCATCGCGTTCGCGTACGACGCCAGCCGCAGGCTCTGCATGCCGATGATGCACGGGGCCTTACCGCTGGCCAGCGTGGTGCCGATCTTGGACCAGTAGTTCTCCCAGCTGGCACCTTCGAGTTTGACGGTGATGCCGGGATGGTCGGCCTTGGCCTGGTCCGCGACCTTCTGCCAGGCCGCCTGGTCCGCGGTGCCGCCGATCCAGAACTGCCAGGTCAGATCCGCCTGGTCGGCCGAGGCCGCATCGTCGCTGCCGCCGCCGCCACCGCAAGCGGCCACCGTGCCCATCGCCAGGACCGCCAGCGCCGCCACCAGACGGCGCCGGGCCGGACCTCGTAGTCCGTTCATCGTGACCTCCAGGGGAATCCGTCGATTCATCCGATCTATAGGCGGATCAGTCCGGGTCCGTCAACACCTCGTGCATTACGGAAAGTCCTGACATTTTTCGGCGACTGAACCGGATCAGGTGGCCTGAGGGTCGGGTTGCCCCGCCGGACCACGGTGTTTGCGGCCAGAACCTCGACCGTTCGATCGGTGAGAGCTATGGTGCGAGACATCCGATGTATGGCGGGAGGTGTGTGGGCCTTGCGTGTCACCGACGAGGCGATCAACAGCATCAAGCAGATGATCGTCACCGGCGAGCTGCATCCCGGCGACCGGCTGCCCCGGGAGGGCGACCTGGCGGCCCGCCTCGGGTTGTCCCGGAGCTCCCTGCGCGAAGCGGTCAAGGCGCTGGCCCTGATCCGCGTTCTCGACGTACGGCAGGGCGACGGCACCTACGTCACCAGCCTGGACCCGGCGCTGCTGCTGGAGACGATGGGCTTCGTCCTGGATCTCCACCAGGACGCGTCGGTGCTGGAGTTCTTCGAGGTCCGGCGGATCCTCGAGCCGGCCGCGGCGGCCCGGGCCGCGGTCCGGATGAGCGCCGGCGAGATCGACGTACTGCGCAAACTGCTGGAGGATCTCGGCCCGGCGCCCTCGGTGGAGGACCTGCTCGCCAGCGATGTCGAGTTCCACCGGCTGATCGCGGTCGGCAGCGGCAACCGCGCCCTCGCCTCGATCATCGACAGCCTGCGCCAGCCCACCTACCGGGCCCGGATCTGGCGCGGCCTGACCCAGTCCGACGCGGTCGAGCGGACGCTGGCCGAGCACCACGCGATCCTGGACGCGATCGAGCGCTCCGAGCCGGACGTGGCCCGCTCCTGGGCGACGGTCCACATCGCCGGCGTCGAACGCTGGATCTCCGCGGCCCTGGGATCAGTCGAGGCCGGCGGTGAACCGCTCCATCGCGATCAGGGGCCGGACCCGGCGGGCGACGTCGCCGGTGCTGAAGTTGCGGCGGATCAGGTCGCCGGCGAAGACGTTGCCGATGGCACCCATCACCATCGCCTGGTCCAGCGAGAGGTAGCGCTTGGCGATCAACCCTGACTTCACCGCCACCGAGTCGTAGAACCCGCCGGCGCCGTACGCGTGCAGGTTCGACTCGATCCGCGCGAGGTTCCGCAGCGCCTGCCGCGGCGCGTACTGCATCGCGAGGAAGGCGGCGTGCGGCGTGACCACGCCATCGCCGTACGTCGGGTTGGGGTTCGTGCCCTCCCGGCATCCCGCGAAGCCGTTGTCGTAGTTCGTCGCCTCCAGGTCGGAGGGATAACCACCCGGGTCCATCCCGATCGCGTCCACGCCGTAGACGGAGTACCCGCCCTTCGGGTTGCTCGCGGGGGAGAAGCCCCAATACCCGTACTTCGCGTCGTCGAGCCCGTGTTCGATGTGGGCTCGCACTGTGAGCGGGTGGTTGAGTCCCCAGCTGCGGGGTGCCCAGGTCGACTCGGGGATGAACAGGTCGGGCATCAGCGACTCGAACATGTCGCCGCCCCAGGACGGCACGAGCCGCATGCCGCGGTAGGAGTAGCTGCCTTCGAACACGTCGATGCCCAGGTACGTGCGGTGCACGCCGACCGGCCTCTGCTCCACCCAGGACCAGTCGCAGGAGTCCGGGAAGGTCCGGTAGGTGGCGAAGTACTGCTCCGGTGGGACCTCGCCGCGGGAGATGCCGATGTACGGCGCGATCCGGGCCTCGGTGTTGCAGGTGTCGTAGTGGAACTTGCGGTAGTACACGTCCGGACCGGTGCCGGCGTGGTTGCCCTTGTCGGTCTCCTCGTCCGGCGGCGGGGTCTCGAAGAAGCCGCCGCGCATCAGCCCTGCCCCGACCCCGGGCCGGGCATCGGGGTTGTAGTAGTAGGCGAAATTCATCTTGCTGAGCAAGGAATCCGCCAGTCGGCGGGCGCGCGGCTCGGCGTTGCGGACCACCATCAGTCCGGCCGCGAACCACCCGTTGTCCACGCTGGAGACGAACGGAGTGATCGGCTTCGTCCCGTCCGGATCGACGTACCGGACCTCACCAGTGGCTTCGTCGTACCAGTTGAAGTACATGCCGCTCGGGTCGTGGTGGTCGACCCTCGACATCGTTGTGAGGGTCTGGGTGATCCGCCGGAGCGACTCGTGGGGCGAGATGATGCCGAGCTCGCGGGCGACCACTGTGCTCCAGAGGTACCCACCGATGTTCGTCGGGGAGGTGTAGTTGCTGCGGACGGGACTGCTGACGGATTCGCCGATGTTGTCGGCGGGCAGGCCGGTCGTCTCGTCCGTCATCGCGACGATGCTGCGCCAGGTGTCCCGGGCCCAGCGGCCGACCAGGGCCTTGTCCTGGCGACTTGGCTTCCACCCTTGTCTGAGGAGCTCACCCGGGCTGGGCGTCCCGGCGTACGAGGTGCTGCTCGCGGCCGCAGTACCGATCAGGGCGGCGGAGCCGCTGGCTGCAAGTAAGGTGCGTCGGCTGATGTTGGCGGTCATCTGAGCCTCCAGTAGTTATTTGAATCCGGTCATGGCGATGCCCCGGGTGACGTGGCGCTGGAAGACCAGGAAGATCACCAATACCGGTACGACGACCACGACCGCGCCGGCCATCAACAGGCCGAAGTTCTGCGCGTTCTGTCCGGTCGAGTACAGGGCGAGCGCTACGGGGAGCGTGTACTTGTCCTCGGTCTGGGCGATCACCAGCGGCCAGAGGAAGTTGTTCCAGGAACCGAGGAAGGTGAGGATGGCGAGGGTGGCCAGGGCGGGTTTGGTGAGCGGGAGCATGATCCGGGCGAAGATGCCGAGCTCGCTGGTGCCGTCCACCCGGCCGGCGTCCATCAGGTCGTCGGGCAGCCCGGAGAAGAACTGCCGCATCAGGAAGACGCCGAACGGCGAGACCAGGAACGGCAGGATCAGGCCGGGATAGCTGTTCGCCAGCCCGGCGTTGGTGACGAGCACGAACAGCGGGACGAAGGTGACGACGCCCGGCACCATCAGGGTGCCCATCACCAGGATGAACAGCCCGGTCCGGCCGCGGAAGCGCAGTTTGGCCAGGGCGTAGCCGACCATCGAGCAGAAGATCACGTTGCCGGCTGTCACCGCCAGCGCGACCACGGCCGAGTTGAGGAAGTACCGCGGGAAGTTGGCCTTGCTGAACAGGTCGTCGTAGTTCTGCGTGGTAGGTGCCTCGGGCAACCAGGTCGGCGGCACCTGGAGCAGCTCGCCCTGGGTCTTGAAGCTGCCGAGGAACATCCACACGAACGGTGCGGCCACCGCGACCAGGCCGAGGATCGCGATCAGGTAGATCCACCAGGTGCGCCTCATCACTTCTCCCTCAGCAGCCGGAACTGGAGGAAGGTGATGACCGCGATCACGACGAACAGCAGGTAGCTCATCGACGTGGCCAGCCCGTAGTTGCCGAAGCCGAACTGCTGGTAGGTGTACATCGACACCGACAACGTGCTGTTCAGCGGACCGCCCTGGGTCATCACCAGTGGCTCCTCGAAGAACTGCAGGTAGCCGATCCCGGTGGTGACGCTGGTGAACAGGATGGTCGGCCTGAGCAGCGGCAGGATCAGGTACCGGAACCGTTGCCAGGCGCTCGCACCGTCGAGCTGACCGGCCTCCTCGACGCTCTGCGGGATGGCCTGCAGCCCGGCGAGGAAGATGATCATCGGGGCGCCGAAGTTGCGCCAGATCGCCATCACGATCAGCGACGGCATCGCCCACGTCTTCGATGCCAGCCAGTTCGGGCCGTCGATGCCGACCCAGGACAGCACCGTGTTCAGCAGGCCGGAGTCCGGTGCCAGTACGAACCGCCAGATCACCGCGATCGCGACGATCGAGGTGATCACCGGCAGGTAGTAGGCGACCTTGAACAAGCTGGCGAACTTCTTCACGCCACGGTCCAGCAGCACTGCCGCCGCCAGCGCCGCGGTCAGGGTCAACGGCACCCCGATCACGACGAAGTACGCCGTGTTGAACGCGGCCTTGCGGAACGTCTCGTCGGACAGCGCCTTCACATAGTTGTCGAGCCCCACCCCGTTCACCGCCAGCGGTGTCCGGAGGTCCCGCTGCTTCATGTCCGTGAAGCTCATCCCGAGCGAACCGAGCACCGGCCCGGCGGTGAACGCGAGGAAAAGGACCACGAACGGCAGCGTCAGAATCCAGGCGGCGGCGGTCTGGTGGTTGAGCGAACCGCGGCGCCGGACCGGTGGCCGGTCGCGCGGCCGGGTCCGGGCAGGCGGGTCCTGCAGCGTGGCGGAGGACATCGGCGATCAGCTACCGGTACCGATCGACGAGGCCTTGGTCTGGATCGCCTTCGCGGTGTCCGCGGGGGACTGGCCGGCCTTGGCCATCTTCTCCACCTCGGTGTCGAAGGCGGTCGCGACCTGCTCCCAGTTCACGATCGCCGGGGGCGCCTTCGCATCCTCGAGCTGCTTGCCGAAGATCGGCAGCAGCTGGTCCGAGGCGATGCTCGGGTCCTCCCACGCGCTCTTCACCGCGGGCAGATCGGTGGACAGCTTGAACCACTCCGCCTGGGTCTTCGCGTCGGAGAGGAACTTCACCAGCTGCCAGGCGCTGTCCTTGTTCTTGCTGTTCTTGAAGACCACGAAGTTGCTGCCGCCGACGAACGAGGTCGAGGTCTTGTTCTTCGGCATCTCGAAGACGCCGATGTTGTCCTTCATCTTGGCGCCGCCGAGCTTCGCGATCG
>NZ_DASRXP010000140.1:0-25870 GCF_035687465.1 Kribbella sp. | reverse complement strand
ACCGGATGGCTGAGCCGGCCTTGTCGGCCCGGGAGCGCTGGATGATCGCCATCTCAGTCCTCCTTCCGGCCGAGTCCGAGGAACCGTCCTTGGCCGAGGGCAACGAGCGCGATCAGGAGCGTGAGAATGACGGCACCCGCGCTGCCGTGACCGAAATCCTGCCCTTGGCCGAGCGCCGCGTAGTACAGGTAGACCAGCGGCGGTCGCGCATAAGGCGGGTATTGCCCGGAGCTCGACAAAAGGTTGTAGAACTCGTCGAAAGCCTGGAATGCGTTGATCAGAAGCAGCAGCAGTACTGCGGTCGAGGTGGCCCGGAGTTGCGGCAGCGTGATGAAACGCAGCACCTTCCACCCGGTGGCACCGTCGATCGCTGCGGCTTCATAGAGCGACGGCGCGATCCGTTGCAGCCCGGCCAGGAACAGGATCATGGAGAAACCGGCCTGCAACCACATTCGCGCGGTCACGATCACCAGCCAATACCACGGTGGCTGCGTCACCGACAACCACGCGATCGGCTCTATTCCGAACCAGCCGAGCACGGTATTCATCAACCCGAACCGGACGCCGGAGAAGATCGACAGCTTCCAGATCAGCGACGCCACCACATAGGAACAGGCAGTCGGCAGGAAGAACACCGAGCGGAAGAACGTCCGGGCGAAACGAGCACGATTCACCAGCAACGCCAGGCCGAGCGAGGCGACGAAGGTGGTCGGCACGATGAACAGCGCGAAGACGACGAAGGTGAGCAGACTGGACCGGAACGCGGCATCCCGGAACATGTCCACGTAGTTGCTCAGGCCAACGAAGTCGGTCGGGGTGACGGTGTTGCGCGCGTCGAAGAAGCTGAGCACCACCGACCAGATGATCGGGATGTAGACGAACACCAGCAGGCCGAGGACGAACGGCCCGACGAAGATCAGGAACCACAGGTTGCGGTCGTATCTGCCCCGCAGCCTGGTGGTCAAGGATCCCTGACCGGGGCGGTGGGGTGGGGTCGGCATGGATACCGACATCAGCCGGCGATGCGCTTCAGTTCCGCGTCCACGACTGCCTTGACGGCCTTGATCTCGGTGGCCGGATCGCTGCCGTTCTTGATGATCCGGTTGAGCGCATCGGAGTACGCGGTGCCCGCCTTGGGGGTCCAGAGCAACGGTGTCTGGGCGTGCCCGTTCTCGTTCACGAACCTGACCGCGTCCGCGGCCGGGCCGGACTTCAGCTTCTCCGCCTTCGCCGCCAGGCTCTTGCGCGCCGGGATGTGGAAGCCGTACGACTGGGCCCAGTCGAGCTGCTTGTCAGTCTGATCCACCCACAACCACTGGACGAACTTCTTCGCCGCGTCGACGTTCTTCGACTTCGTGCTGACCGCGGAACCGTACGCGCCGACCGGCACGCTCGGCGCGCCGGTCGTACTGTTCAGCTTCGGCCAGGGCAGCACCCCGAAGTCGTCCGGGAACGCCTTCTGGAGCTGCGGGAACGTCCACAGTCCGGTGAACTGCATCGCGGTCAGGCCCTGGGTGAACGCGGACGGGTCGGACCAGTCGGTCGGTGCCCCCAGCAACAAGGACTTCGAGGTGAAGAGCTCGCGCAACTTCCGCAACGACTCCACCGCAGCGGGGTCGTCGAAACCGAAGGTGTTGTCCGCGGTCAGGTAGTCGAGGCCGGCCGACCACAGGGCGGGACCACCGAGGATGCCGACGCCGCCGTCGTTGCCGACGAACAGGCCCTTCACCTTGTCTGTGGTGAGTTTCTCCGCCGCGGCCAGCAGTTCGTCGACCGTGGTCGGCGGCTGGACCCCGGCCGCCGACAGCAGGCTCTTGCGGTAGACGAGCAGCTGCATGTCGGTGACCTGCGGGATCGCGTAGAGCTTGCCCTGGTAGGTGAACCGCGAGATCAGCGACGGCGTGAAGTCGGCCCGGGTGTCACCCAGGAGGTCGGTCAGGTCGACCACCTGACCGCCCTTGATCATGTCGATGCTCGGCCCGTTGCCGTACTCGAACACGTCCGGCCCGCTGTCGGTGAGCAGCGCCGCGGCAGCCTTCTTGTCGTAGTCGCCGGGGGACCACTGCACGGTCACGGTCGCGTCCGGGTACTCCTTGGCATACCGCTCGACCGCCTGCTGCGTACCGGCCTCGCCGTACTGGTGGTACCACTGCGACAGCGCCGGTTTGCCGCCCGGCGAGCTACCCGAGCCCGAGTCGGACCGGCCGTTGTTCGAACCACAGCCGGCGACCGCCATCGCGGCCAGCCCGCCACCCACAGCCAGACTGCTCCTTGACAAGAAACGCCGCCGGCTCAATCCAGTACCCGACATCTGGCAGTACCTCCGCATTCCGGCGCGGTCCCACAGCCCGCGCTCGATGCCTCGACCCTACGACCGATCAGGGCCGCGCGAGGAGCTTCTCCATGGTGTCGAAGAAGCCGTTGTAGCCCAGGATCGTCGCCTCGACCTGCTCCTGGGTGAAGTCGCCGCGAGGCTGGGTCAATGTCATCTCGGTCCCGCCGGCGACCTCGGCGAACACCACCACGATCGGCTCGCCCGCCGGGCTCTCGGGCTCGTCGGTCAGCGTGAAGCACAACCGCTCCGGCGGATCGACCTCGGTGTACTCGCCGACCCAGTAGATCTTGTTGCCGTCGGGCAGGACCATCACGGCGTTCCAGGCGCCGCCGACCCGCACATCCATGGACAGTGTCTCCAGCGGTACGTCGACGGCCTCGGTGCCGAACCAGACAGAGAAGTGTTCCGGCTTGGTCCACGCCTCGTAGACGAGCTCGCGGGGCGCATTGAAAGTGCGGGTGACAACCACGTCGTTAGTCATGCTCGTTCTCCTCAGTAGTTTTGCTGTCCTTGTTGTTTTGAAGTCGGTCGAGGTAGCTGCCGAGCGTGTCGAAGCTCTCGGCCCAGAACCGGGCGTAGTCCCCGATCCACTCGGAGGCCGCCGCCAACGGCCGCGCATCCAGCCGAGCCGGCCGGTACTGCGCGTCCCGCCCCCGGCTGACGAGCCCCGCCTGCTCCAGCACCCGCAAGTGCTTCGACACCGCCGCGAAACTCATCGCAAACGGCTCAGCAAGCTGCCCGACCGTCGCCTCCCCCTCCGACAACCGCGCCAGAATCGCCCGCCGCGTCGGATCAGCCAACGCCGCAAAAGTCCGACTCAACCGATCAACGGGCATCCCAGCCACCTCCTATTCAACCAACTAGTTCTAAACCAATAGGTTGAATATAGCGCATCATTCCCCACGGTCAAGTGATGCTCGAGGGGAGACCGTCGCCGATTTGTTGGGTGCGAGTATGTCCAGGTATATACACGGAGACATATCATGGTCTACATGAAGACGATGATCGATCTGAACGACGAGGCACTTGCGCTCGCGGCGAAGGAGTTGGGGACCGTGACGAAAAAGGACACGGTGAACGCTGCGCTGGAGTTCGTCGCCAGAAGGCGCGAACGTATCGAAGCGCTTCTGGACGATCCCTACGCGCTCGGCGTAGGGCCGGACATCGCTGACCCGGAGGTCATGCGCGAGGCGCGCCGTTGAGCACGGTCTCCGGGGTTGGCAAGCTCTACTTGGTCGACACCTCCGCGCAGGCCAGGAGCCGCCACCCGGTGGTGCGAAGCGTGATTGCCGGCCTGATCGTCGATCGCGCAGCCGCGACCTGCTTCACCGTCGATCTCGAGGCCGGCTACTCGGGGCGAGACCTGGAGGATGTGCGCACGATCGCCGAGCGTCGGAAGTCGTTGTACACAGTCCTTCCGATCACAGAGGCCATTGCCGAGCGAGCCCGCGAGGTGCAACTTCGGATGGCCGCTCGTGGCCACCATCGCGCCGCGGGCGTCATAGATCTAGTGACTGCGGCGGTGGCGGAACAGCATGATGCGGTGATCCTGCACTACGACGCCGATTTCGAACACATCGCTGCGACGACGGGCCAACCTCACCTCTGGGTTGCGCCCCGCGGGACCCTGGACTGACCTCAGGCGTCGGAGAGGCGGGCGATGGTGGCGCTGGCTCGGCGGACGATGGGGACGGGGCCTTCGGGGAGGACGTCGCCGATGAAGGTGTAGTGGCGGAGGACCTCGGGGTCGACGTCGCCGGGGCGGTGGCGGCTGTGGTCGCGGACCCAGTCGATGATGTCGCCCCAGCCGGGTGCGGCCAGTGAGCCGCCGAAGTGCTGGACAGACAGGCCTGCGCACAGGTTGCCGAAGGCCAGGCGGTGGGCGAGCGGCCACTCGCGGAGGGTGCCGAGGACCAGGGAGGCGAGGAACACATCGCCCGCCCCGGTGGGGTCGTACGAGCGAACCGGCAGCGCAGGGATGTATTCCTCCTCGCCCGTCGTGGAGTCGATCGCCAGGACTCCGTCGGCGCCGTTCGTCACGACAGCGAGTGGGACCCGGTCGGCCAGTTTGTGCAGGGCCGCCTTCGGGGTGTCCGTGCGGGTGTACGCCATCGCCTCGCCGGCGTTCGGCGTGAAGGCGTGGAACCCTTCCAGTACGTCGAGAACCGCGGGCGACCAGGTGTCCGTCGGGTCCCAGCCGACATCCCCGAACAACAGCGCGCCGGACTCGCGAGCCTCGGCGGTCCAGCTCGGCAGTTCCTCGGCCACGGGGACGATCGCGGAGCGCGTCCGCAGCCCCGGGCCGACCAGTTTGCTCGGATCGCCCGGCGCCTCGTGGGCGTGGGTGACCATCGCGCGGTCCCGGTCGATCGACATGGAGACGGTGACGGGGGAGTGCCAGTGGCCGATCCGCCGCGAGTGGGACAGATCGACCTTCTCCTGGTCGGCGAGCGTGCGCCAGCAGAAGTCGGCGTACACGTCGTCGCCGAAGACGGCGGCCAGGCCGCTGCGCAGGCCGAGCCGGCTGGCGGCGATGGCGAAGTTGGCGACCCCGCCCGGGCAGGAACCCATCCCCTCGGCGAAGATCTCGGTCCCGGTGGTCGGGGCGGACTCCAGGCCGGTGAGCACGATGTCGAGGAACACGGTCCCCTGCACGAACACGTCGTACCGGTCGGGCTCGTCCATCACGCTCACACTGCTCCTTCGGCCGGTGACCTGTCGGTGGCGGGTGGTGTGCTGTCCTTCGTAGCATCATCGACCGGTCATCACCATGGATTTGGGAGGACGCGAATGAGTTCCGAGGTGTGTCTGTGATCCCGACCTGGATGGCGGTGGTCGGGGTGATCGTCACCGTGCTCAGCCCTTTCCTCGCGCTCGGCGGGGTGGCGCTCGGCGCGTACCTGAGCCGGAAGTCCGATCGCGAGCTGGACACCTGGCGGCACCGCGAGGAGACGATGCGGATGGTGCGCTGGGCGGTCGAGCAGATCCTCGAGGGTGAGGAGGCGGGCACCGACGCCGGTGTCGTCACGCTCCGCTCACTGATGAGGTCGGAACTGTTGCAGCCGGAGGACTACGACCTGGTCGCCGCGCTGACGGCCGCTGTAGCGATCGACCGGGTCGGCCCGGCCGCGTACGCTGAATTGGCGGAGGAAGACATCGATGTGGTCGAAGGAGACAGTGCCGATGGCTGAGAAGAAGACGGTGAAGGTCTCCCGCCAGGCCGTCGAGCTGGCCCGCCTCCACGTCGAGGCAGCCCGCCGCGCCGGCCGCAAACCCGAGCCAGGCGTAGCCCGGATCGCCGGCGCCCGCCCGGACAACGGGAACGGATCCCCAGCCCCCGCCTGACCTCGTACTGCGGGCCGCCGTCCGCGCTGGGAACGACGCGCGCCCGGGCGATTCGCAGTACCGGCTCGCACCGGGTATCGGACGGGCGGCATGGCTGATTCGGGGTTGGGCGCAAAGCCCCTACACTGATCGACGGCCGCTCCGGTGGCGTACGGTGCCCTGGTGGTTACCGTTGCGTCGCTCCCTGTTCCCGACCACGGCCGGATGATCCCGTGATCCGCTTCGAGAATGTGTCCAAGACCTTCGAGGGTCAGTCCAAGGCTGCCCTGCTGAACGTCACCGTCGAGATCGAAAAAGGCGAGTTCGTCTTCCTGGTCGGCACCTCCGGGTCCGGCAAGTCGACGTTCCTTCGTCTGGTGCTGCGCGAGCATCGGACCACCAAGGGTCACATCATGGTGGCGGGCAAGGACCTGAACCGGCTCGCCAGCTGGCGGATCCCGCAGATGCGCCGGCAGATCGGCACGGTCTTCCAGGACTTCCGGCTGCTGCCGAACAAGACGGTGGCCGAGAACGTGGCGTTCGCGCTGCAGGTGATCGGCAAGCCGCGCCAGCACATCCGCAAGACGGTGCCCGAGGTGCTCGAGCTGGTCGGTCTGGACGGCAAGGAGGACCGGCTCCCCGACGAGCTGTCCGGCGGTGAGCAGCAGCGGGTCGCGATCGCCCGGGCGTTCGTGAACCGGCCGATGATCCTGATCGCGGACGAGCCGACCGGAAACCTGGACCCCGGCACCTCGGTCGGCATCATGAAGCTGCTGGACCGGATCAACCGGACCGGCACGACCGTGGTGATGGCCACCCACGACGTCTCGATCGTCGACCAGATGCGCAAGCGCGTGATCGAACTGGAGAACGGCCATGTCGTCCGCGACGAGTCGCGCGGCGTCTACGGCTACCAGCACTGAGACCCACGACGATACGGAACTGGCTGTCTTATGCGACTCAACTACATCCTCTCCGACCTGGGTATCGGTCTGAAGCGGAACCTCTCGATGACGATCGCGGTCGTCGTCACCATCTGGGTCTCGCTGTCGCTGTTCGGCAGCGCGCTGCTCGCCCGCGAGCAGGTCGACCTGATGAAGGGGAACTGGTACGACAAGATCCAGATCTCGATCTTCCTCTGCACCAAGGACTCCGGCGGCCGCGGCTGCTCGGGCGCCGAGGTGACCACGGAGCAGAAGAACCGGATCAAGCAGGTGATCGAGGCCAGCCCCGACACCGCGCCGGACGGGGTCTTCGGTGAGACGAAGAAGGAAGCGTTCGACCAGTTCAAGAAGCTCTACAAGGACTCGCCGATCGTCAGTACGGTGACCGAGGACCAGATGCAGGAGTCCTACCGGGTCAAACTGAAGGATCCACAGCGCTACCAGAACCTGGTCAGTGCGGTCGCGGGTCTGCCCGGCGTCGACACCGTCCAGGACCTCCGGCAGTACCTCGATCCATTGTTCAACGCGCTGAACAAGCTGAGATGGGGCGCGCTACTCGCGGCCGGTCTCCTGCTGGTCGCTGCGTTGATGCAGATCTCCAATACGATCCGGCTGGCGGCCTATGCCCGGAGACGGGAGATAGGCATCATGCGGCTGGTGGGCGCCTCGAACTTCTATATCCAGCTGCCGTTCCTGCTGGAAGCGATCCTGGCGGCACTGATCGGCGCGGTCCTTGCCTGCGGCACGCTCTGGCTCGGCGTCTACTTCCTGGTCAAACGCCAGGCGGAGGAGACGTTCCGGGTCTGGCAATGGGTCGGAGCCGCCGAGACGTTGCAAGCGACCGTGATCATGGTGGTCGTCGGTCTGGTGCTCGCGGTGATCCCGACATTCCTGACAACGCGGAAATACCTCAAAGTCTGACCCGGGTGACTTATCGTGCAATAGCACACCAATTCCGATTGGTACAGCATCCATAGCAAGGGGTCGACTGTGGTCCCGCACTTCCCCGGTGCGAACCCGTTTCGGCGGGATCGCATCAAGCGAGACGACAGCATCGGCACCACCGCCACACCGCACGGACGCTCCCTCAGGCAACGCCTGGGCAGGTCGCCCGGACGGCAGACGGTCGTCGCCGCTTGCTGCGTTGTCCTGTCCATGTCCGCCGGAGTCCTGGCGGTGGTTCCGTCTGCCCAGGCGGATCCACCGGATCCCCAGGCCAAGAAGAAACAGCTGGACTCGGAGATCGGCCAGTCCAAGACCGACCTGAACCAGGCGGTCGACCAGCTGTCCAAGTCCGTTGCCTCCTACAACCAGGCGGAAACGCAGTACAAGGCCGCCCAGGCCAAGTACGCCGTTGCGCAGGGCAAGCTGGCTGCCGCCAAGGCCGCGGATGTGGTTGCCGCGAGCAAACTGAAGGCGGCTGAGGCGGCGCTCGACGGGGCGATGTCCGACGTCGTCGCCGGCGAGCAGGTGATCGCCGAGAAGCAGGTGGTGGCCGGTCAGGCAGTGCGGTCGGCGTACCAGCAGCAGAACCGGCTGGTCGGGCTGTCGATCTTGCTGCAAGGCGCTTCGCCTGCCGACGTCGCGACCGGGATGCAGGTCCAGCGCAACGTGTTCGGCATCCAGGGCACCACGATCACCAACCTGAACAACGCGCAGGCGCAGCTGGCGAACAAGCGGGCCAAGATGGCCGAAGCAGAGCGGCAGGTCGCCGCCCAGCGGGCCGAGGCCGCGCGGACGGTCCAGGAAGTCACCAAGCTGACACTGCAGGTGGCTGCGGACAAGGCCGAGGCAGCCAAGGTCGCGGCGGAGCGGATGGTCGCGTTCAAGGCCGCCGAGAAGGACAAGAACACCGAGCTCGCGCACTACCAGTCCCTGGTGGCGGAGCGGAACCGCGTCGAGCAGATCCTGATCGCGCGGGCCAAGGCCGAGAAGGCCGCGGCCGCCCGGCGCAAGGCCGCCGCGGAGGCGGCCGAGAAGGCGAAGGCGAAGAAGGAGCACCGGCCGCCGCGCACCGTGCCGACCAACCCGGGGAACTCGTCGGGGCTGAGCTTCCCGATCAACACGTACATCACCTCGCCGTACGGGATGCGGTTCCATCCGATCCTGCACTACTGGAAACTGCACGACGGCACCGACTTCGGCGCCGGCTGCGGTACGCCGATCCGCGCCGCCGCGAGTGGCGTCGTCACGGACCGCTACTACAACGGCGGGTACGGCAACCGGATCTTCATCTCGCACGGGGTCATCGACGGCGACTCGATCACCTCGGTCTACAACCACCTGTCGAAGTACAAGGCGCGCGTCGGCCAGCGGGTGGCGAAGGGCCAGATCATCGGGTACGTCGGAACCACGGGCTACTCGACCGGCTGCCACCTGCACTTCATGGTCTACCAGGACGGCCGCGTGGTTAACCCGATGAAGTGGTTGTAGGTGGTCTGAGATACTGGTCGGATGGTGAAACAGACCGGCCACAAGCCGATCGCGCAGAATCGCAAGGCGCGACACGACTACCACATCGACGACGTGGTGGAGGCCGGGCTCGTGCTGACCGGGACCGAGGTGAAGTCCCTGCGGCTGGGCCGGGCCTCCCTCGTCGACGCCTTCGCGTCCGTGCGGGGCAACGAGCTGTGGCTGCAGAACATGCACATCCCGGAGTACACCCACGGCACCTGGACCAACCACGACCCGCGCCGTACCCGCAAGCTGCTGCTGCACAAGGACGAGATGCAGAAGCTGATCAAGGCGGTCGAGCAGCAGGGGGTCTCGTTGATCCCGCTGTCGCTGTACTTCAAGGACGGGTACGTGAAGGTCGAGCTCGCCACCGGCCGGGGCAAGAAGGACTACGACAAGCGGCACGCGCTTGCCGAGCGCCAGGCCAACCGCGAGGCCCAGCGAGCGCTGAGCGACCGTCGCCGGAACTAGCGCTTACGGGACACTAGGGGCCGGTCAGGGGCTGCTCCGGGCGTCACCCGATGGGTTCCGCCGGGTGGGCCAAGCACAGTTGAGGCATGTCCACTTCAGAGCTGCTGGTGACGCCGGCCCAACGGGACCGTGCGGTCGAGATCCTGCAAGAAATGTATGCCGACGGCCGGCTGACGCACCTCGAGTTCGACACTCGTCTCGAGCTGGCCCTGAAGGCGCGGACCCGGTCCGACCTGAACGGCTCCTTCGACGGCCTGCTGGCCCGCCCGGTTCCGACGTACGCGCCGGTCGCCTTCACCCGGCCGGCCCCGATCCAGGGGTACAACGGCGGAGGCCGTGGCCTGGGGATGGTCTCTCACTGGCTCGGCTATCCCACGTTCTTCGTCGGCCCGGCGCTGATGGTGGCGACCGCGGGCAAGTCGAACCCGGTCGTCCGCAAGCACGCGGTCGAGGCGCTGAACTTCCAGCTGACCGCCCTCGCGGCCTTCGCCCTGGCCGGCATCGCCACCGGGATCACCGAGGGCTTCACGGGGTTCCTGTTCCCGATCATCGGCCTGGTCTGGTTCGTCCTGACCGGTATCGGCGGCCTGGCGGCCCTGGTGGGCTCCGAATTCCGCTACCCGTTCGCCGTTCGCCTGATCCGCTGACACTCCGTGACCGCCGCCGCGGGAATCTGAGGTGCGGGGAGGTTGTTGGACTTGATAGTGTGAGAGATCTGCGGTTGACGGGCCTGCCCGCCGGCCGTGGGGATTGAAAACTCAACAGGGGGTGAACGGTTTCGACTTTGGACGTACGTTCCAAGAGAAGCGGGCCGAGGATCCAGGGTTAGCTCGTAAACGATCTCTGGAAAACAATAACTGCCAAGCCTAGTGCACGCAGTAGCTTCGCTCTCGCCGCCTGACGGCCTGAGCTAAAAGAAGCGGTCAGCCCGGGAGTGCTTCCGACCCGGTTCCTGGCCTCAGCTAGGGAGCTTGCTTCGTTAACCCGGTCACGGGGTTAACGCGGGACATTTACAGTGACTGAGCCTGTCAGCAACGTGTCTGCACGAGTGCTGGGGCTGAGAAAAGCGTTTTGCAGACTGCGCCCGGAGAAGTCTTGGAGCGACGCTGAAGGACGCGGGTTCGATTCCCGCCACCTCCACCCCTTTGCCTCATGTTCGAACACTGGTCCGTGTGGATACGGGCCGGTGTTCGGCCATGAGGCTTCTTGCGTTCTCGGGCCGGGGTCAGGCGATGGCTGGGGCAGTGCTGTGGAGTTCGAGGCGGAGCCGGCGGATCTGCAGAATGACGACGCGCACGATCACCTGGCCGAAGGCCATCAGGACCAGCGCCGTGGTCCAGGCCTGCCCGGAGGTGATCTGGTGGCTGAGCGAAAATCGGGCGAGCGACTCCTGGCCGCCGTGGGTGCTCCAGATCCCGAAGGCGAGCCGGAAGCCCATGCCCAGGATCCATAGCCCGGCCGCGGCGATGCCGGCCTGACACATGGTGTGACTGGTCTCGTTCCGCCATACCTGAGTGGTGAATCCGCTGGCCACGCCCAGGCCGACGCCGACGAGGACCAGCAGCACGATCAAGGTCAGGTCGTTGCCGCCTAGCGGGAAGCTTCGCAGGTAGTTCGTCCCGGCGAATGCGATCAGGCCGAGCGGCAGAACAATGGACCGCAGGTGCAGTCTCTGTGGGACCAGCTGCCGGATGACCAGGAGGATCAGCGCGATGTCGATGACGTAGTCGGTGGTTGTCATGACTTCATGCTGCTGTTGGCAACAGCTTCCGGAATCGTCCCGGGGGATGAGCCCAGGATGACCTCGGGGTGAGTAGGACCTCGGGCAGACGATCTCGGCGGAGTGATCAGGCCAGGCCGTGCTGGTAGGCGTAGGCGACCATCTGGCTGCGGTCGTCGGCGCCGAGTTTCACTTTCAGGTGGCTGACATGAGTCTTCACGGTGGCTTCGGAAACAACGAGCCGGCGGGCAATCTCGCGATTGGACCTGCCGGCCGCCATGAGCGCGAGAACCTCGATCTCCCGCGCGGTCAGGCCGGAGCCGACCTGACCGGCAGTTCCGCGGTCACCAACGGGTTGAGGTCCTGCCGACTCGACCGGGCGGCGTTGGGCCCCCGCGACTGCGGCCAGCAATCGTTCTTGGATGCCGGCCGGCATCAGCGATCGACCTTGTGCCGCCGCGTGGATGGCGTCACCGATGATGTGTGCGTCAGCGTCCTTGGTCAGGTATCCCAGGGCTCCGGCCTGCAGCGCGGCCAGGATCGACTCGGGGTCGTCCAGGGTGGTCAGCACCACCACTGCTGGTGGGGATGCGAGGGCCCGGACCTGTCGGGTGGCGGTGACGCCATCCAGACCGGGCATCCGCAGATCCACCAGCAGCACGTCTGGTTGGAGGTCGCTGACCAGCTGGACGGCTTCCGCGCCGTCCGCGGCCACGCCGACCACGTCGATACCGTCCAGAACATCGAGCATCAGGGCCAGTCCGTCGCGGACGACGCGCTGGTCGTCAGCGACTACGACCGAGGTCGTTCGGGCATTCACGACGCGGCTCCGAGCGTGCCGGGTCGCTGATTGGGAAAGGTGGTCAGCCGGGTCCGCTGCACTGCCTGTTCGGGAGGGGCCGGCAGGCTGAGGACGACTGCCCACCCCGTAGGAGTAGGTCCAGCGACCATGTCGCCACCAGCCGCCTGCGCGCGATGCAGCATCCCCCGCAACCCCATACCTGCTTTGCTCGGCGGGGCAGAGGGCTGACCTTCGTCGTTGGCCACCACGACCTCCAGTTTGTCGTTGCTCAGGCGAGCGGCGAGCTGAACGGGCGCCTTCGGGGCGTGGCGGATCGTGTTGGTCAGAGCCTCGCGGACCACCGCCAGCGTCACCTCTACCGTCCTGGGGTCCAGCGTCGACAAGCGGTCGTCGAAGTCCGAGGTGATCGGCACGCCGGTCATGACGCGGTGGTCCCTGACCATCCGGTCCAGCGCCTGTCCCAGGTCGACGGCTCGAGCGCCCTCGGTCGGTTCGAGCGCGGCGAGGGCTTGTCTGGCTTCGAGCAGGCCTTCGGCGGCCAGCGCCTTGGACCTCTCGACCTGGCCAATGCCCTCGTCGGTGCGGCCGGCGCCGAACAGCACGCTGGCTCCCTGCAAGGTGATCGACAGGCCCGAAAGCGTGTGCGCCAGAACGTCGTGCAGGTCTCGAGCGATCCGGGCCCGCTCCGCGGCGGCCGCGGCGAGCTCCCGCTGCTCCATCAGGACCTGTTCTCTGGCCAGCAGTAGCTCCGCGTGCTCAGCGCGTTCTGCACGTTCGCGACCACGCAGGCCGAGTTGGTAGGTGGTGATCACGCCGGCAGCGGCGGCCAGCCCCCACCACAGCGGCACGTCGGAGCGGATGACCGATACCCACGGGCCCACCATGCAGCAGAGCACCAGCAGATACTCGGTGACGCGGTGACTGATCACCCGTGGCACGAGCGAAGCGGTAACGAGCGGCACCGGCAACGGGCTGGCATCCGGAACCAGCGCGCACAGGGCGGACCCGGACACCACCAGAATGATCAGCCCCGCGAGTTCCACGGAACGAGGCAGTCCAAGGCCCGGGTCGTGGCTGCCGGAGCTGATCGACAACGCACCCAGCCCGACACACACCAGCAGCGCGATCACCACGGCCGTGAGAGTGGCGTCGTGGTTCTCGCGCATGTACTGGCCGGTCAGCACGATGAAGACAAGAACGACGACCGCGACGAGCCGGCTGAGGAGGATACCGAAGCCGAGCACGGTTTCAGTGTGCCATCCTGCCGCGCCCTGCACGGCACGAACCGGGTCTTCGGTCAATCGCCATCGGTGAGGCTGCATGCTCAGCGCTGTTCGCGGGCAGCCACTTCCCGAGCCGCGCGCCGTGCGATCAGGGGTGCCTGCATGCCCAATGAGATCGCGAGGTACAGCACCAGGGTCGCGCCGGCCAGCCCGCCGACGTTGACGTTCTTGCCTGCGATGTGAGCGCCGACCGCCTCGATACCGAAGTGGCTACCAATCGACAGCAGCCACCAGGCACCCGTGATCCACGTGCCCTGTCGTATCCAGCCGCTGTCGGTCTCCCAGATATGCACCGAGCCCGCCCGGGCCCAGCTCAGCACGGCTGCGAGGCACAGACTGATGACCAACGACAGGAACCCCACCGGGCCGACCTGATTGTTGATGGTCGTCCCATCGGGGTTGGTGCCATTGTTGCCGGCCAGATAGCCCGCTAGCTCCAACAGTCCGATCCCGCCCAGGATCACCATCAACCTGGCGCCCTGTGTCTTCACCGGCTGCCGCCGCAACTGCTGGACCAGCACCAGAACCACCACAGCCAGGCCGACGAGGATGCTCTGATATGTCTGTGCGTTCGCGTTGGTCATGACCGTTCTCCGATGAGCAGCGGCGCCCCAGGTGACGCCCAACTCAGCGTCGCCACCAGCCGCCCGGGCGACATCAGCCCCCAGGATGACCCCGGGATGATCCCGGGCGGAGTGCTAGCGAAGCGTTCTGGCGATGAGGTCGTCCGACAGGTGCCTGAGGCGTTTCCGTGCATCCGCGTCGTAGGCCTGCGCGTCGGCACGGGCCTCGCGGAGGCCGTTGTAGTAGCGGCCGGTCGGGAGGTCTGGTGCGGTGATGAGGCGGAGGGCCGCGTCAGCGCCTTCGGCCACGGTACTGATCGGGTTGTAGCCGCCTGAGGTCACCATCGTGGTGTTCATGAACGTTGCTGGATGCAAGGAGTTCACCGTGATCCCGTCGGCGCCGAGCTCGTCGGCCAGGTCGATGGTGAACATGATCTGCGCGAGTTTGCTCCGCCGGTACGCCGAGATCCCGTCGTACCCGTGGTCCAGCATCGGATCGGTGAAGTCGATCGGCTGCTGACCCGCCGACGACACGTTCACGATCCGCTCGGTCACCCGGGGGAGGAGGAGACGGGTCAGCCGATACCCGGCGAGGTAGTTGACGGCGAACCGCAGTTCGATGCCGTCGGCACTCAGCTGCCTCGGAGCCTGGGGCCGGCCGAAGCCGATACCTGCGTTGTTGACGAGGACGTCGACGTTCCCGGTGACGCCGGCCGCGAGCCGGTCGACCTCCCGGAGGCTGGCCAGGTCGGCAAGCAGGACCTCGGGTTCGGGTCCGCCGGCGGCCAGGATGGTGGTCCGAACCTGGTCGGCGCGCTCGGGGTCCCGTCCGTGGATGAGCACGCGGGCGCCCGCAGTACCCAACCGGACGGCCAACTCGCGCCCCAAGCCGTCCGTCGCCCCGGTGATCAGAACCGTCTTGCCGTCCATCCGCATCCTCCCGGTCGTTTGCGCCGTCCTCCACCGTAGGCGTCGCTGTGAAACCTCCTCATGCCAACGGTGATGGAAATTCCGGGAGGCACGACTGGAGACCCCCTGCTGGCTGGGCTTTGCCGGGCCGCCGTGGACTTTAGGCTGGTGGGCATGGCAGTTCCAGTCGGGCGGCGGTGGGAAGTAGCCGCGTTCCTGTCGTTGACAGTGGCAACAGGGTTGGTCGATGCGGTCAGTTATCTGGCACTCGGCCATACCTTTGTGGCGAACATGACCGGGAACGTCGTGTTCCTGGGGTTCGCGCTGTCGCCGGATTCGGGCTTCACCATCGCGGCGCCACTGGTCGCGTTGGTCGGGTTCCTGCTCGGCTCGCTGATCGGGGGGCGGACCGCGAGGGCTCTCGAGAACAGGGTGCACCGGTGGCTCGGGTTCGTGTTCGTGGCGCAGGCCTTGGTGATTGCCGTTGTCGCGCTGCTGGTGGGGACGGGTGTGCTGCATCGGACGGGTGGAACGTTGTACGTCTGGATCTTGATACTGGCCACCTGTTTCGGCTCGCAGAACGCGACCGTCCGCCGCGCGGCGCCGAGGGACATGACCACCACGGTGCTCACCCTGACGTTGACGGGGCTGGCCGCGGACGGTCGCATTGGCGGCGGCAAGGACGCCAAACCACACCGCCGGTTCGGTTCGGTCCTCGCGATGTTCGCCGGTGCCGGCGCAGGTGCCTTGTTGCTGCAGGCAACCACGGCCGGTGTCCTCGTCCTCGCCGCTCTGGCCGTCGCCATCGCTGCGGCGATCCTCCTCTTCGCCCCAGCACCCGCAGAGACCCCTTGAGGCTCCTTGCGTCCGAAGGACCTCAGGGCGGGCGGGCCCGGGTCCTTCGGACGCAAGGTATTCGGTGGCCTGTGGTGGGAGTTCTTCGGCGCTTGCGGCGCCCAGGCACGCACCTCACGGCAATCACTCGAACAACTCCCACCACAGGCCACTAGTTGAGGGTCATGCGGGGTTCGCCGTTGACCAGGCCGGTGCCGGAGATGGTGCAGGTGCCGCCTCGGTTGAGGTCGTAGGTCTGGCGGACGCAGTTGCGGAGGGCGAGCTGGCCCCAGTAGTTGGGGTGGATGGATTCCTGGATGAAGTAGTTCGAGCCGATCGTGGTGACGGTGCGGATCTGGTTGATCCATTCGGTCTTGTCGACCGCGGTCGGTTGCGTCCACGAGGAGAGGCCGACCTCTTCGTAGAGGCCGACAGTCTTCTCGCAAAGGCGTCGGCCGTTGAAGGCTGACGACAGCTCGAGGACGCGGGTGTTCGTCAGTCCGGACTGGCCGATCGCGGCCCGGACGGTGTTGTTGATGGTCGCCAGCGCGGTGCTGTTGGCCCAGTCCGCGTCGGCGTTCCAGAAGCCGCAGCCGCCGACGCTCTGCCGGGTGTAACCGGTCTGCCCGTACCGGAATCCGCTCCCTGCCGGGATCGGTGACGGATACGTTTGCACCACCAGGGTCCACGCGTTGTCGGCATAACCGGCATTGCGCATCGCAGTGCGAATGTTCTGGAACGACGTCGCGACCTTCGCCCGTACGGCGGTGACGTTGGCGGCGGTGAAGTTCGCGACCACCGACGAGTCGTCCTTGCAGTAGTCCGGGAACCACGACGGCGACAGCAGGAAGTCCGTCACGCAGGACGTCACGATCGACGCGAAGTTGAAGTCGTTGCCTCCGATCGAGGCGACCACCTGCTTGACGTTGTGGGTCGCGGCGAACTGCTGGAGCAGCTTCGCCTGGCCGAGGTGACCGGCGCCGTCGTCGTAGAAGTCGAGCCCGGGCTTGAAGTTGTCGCCCGTGGTGGTGCCGGTCTCGGCGCCAGAGCAGGCGAGGTTCAGTCCGCCGACCGCACCGCCGATGTAGGCCTCGGCGGACTTGCTGCGATGGCACCGCGGGATCACCTCGGCGGTTCCCGCGGCATTGTCGTGGTAGGCGTGCGCACCGAGTGCGTCCGCCGGAGCTTCGGAGTTGTTCGAGCTGCCGGCCCAGCGGCCGGCCTCGCCCGAAATGTAGGAATCGCCGACCGTGACGACGTACGGCGTACCTGAGCCGGGGCCGTCCGCGTGGGCGGCGGGGGTGGTGGCGACCAGCGTGCCGGCTGCCAGAAGGAGGGAGGTGAACACTGCGGACAGACGACGCCAACGCTTACCGGGCGGATTCATACCGGAAGGCCTCTCTCGCCGGAGGTGGCGACCACGCGGACCCCCGTGGTGGTCACCGTGCAGCGAGAATGTACTCCCGGGTAACGCCGGAAGATAGACCGAAAGTACTGACACGATTGCGCCTTGTCACCATCGTGTCAGCCGTGCTGGCAAGGTCAGTCCTTGCCGGGCTCCTCGAGCGACGGGTAGCGCATCGACCACCAATCACTCCAGCGCTTGTCGATCGACTCGCGCGCGGCGTCGTCCACGCCGTACAGGGTGAGCACGGCCATCGTCGCGCCGCGCGGTTTCTGCTCGGAAACGCCGACGTGGCTGAGGATCAGCAGGCCGTCGCCCCAGCCGTCGACCGTCACCCCGACCTGGTGCTCGGACCGGAACCAGACCCGCCCGGTCGCCTGCTCGCCGACCAGTTCCACCCCGTACTGCGTTCCTTCCGCCAGCCCGGCGAGTCCGAGCTGCTCGGCAGGACCCGTACTGCGGTCGCCCGCACCCGAGTAGAACAGCGTGCGGCGCGGCTCGTCCGGGTGATGCTCGAGCGCGAAGCGCAGTTGCTGGATGAAGGTGGTCCAGCCCTCGGTGATGTCGTCGTAGTACGCATCCCACTCAGGGTCGTCGCCGTGCGGAGCGCGCGTCAGGGTGATCTTCGAACCGCCGTCGGCCGGCTCGACCACGAACCGGTCGCCACCCTGGAGCTCGAGAGTCAGGGCGTCGGCGTCCTCGGTGAACGCGGTGAAGAAGATCAGGTCGATCTCCTGGTCCAGACCGCCCTCCGTTCCCTCGTACTCCCAGCCGTGCCAGTGCCGGATCTTCTCCTTGTCGCGCAGCGCGGCCCAAACAGTCTCGACCGGCGCGGCGACAGTCACCTCGATCCGCGGAGTCTCCTCGGTCATGGCGCCTCTCCCTTAGTGGCAGTTCCCTCGGTGTCAGTCGTTTCTGCTGTCGCGGCCGTACTACGCGGTGTGGGGTGACCGGCGGCGACAATCCGGTACGGGCGGCCGCCTTCGGTGTCGAACTCCTCGACCGTCCGGCGGACGGCCTCGGTCAGCGCATCGGTGAAGCGGTGCACGTCACCGGGCTCGGCGAACCGGACCTCCGCCTCGAGCGTGAACGTGAGCAGACGCTTGCCGGCGGCATCGGCCTTGCTCTGCATCCTGGCAACGTCCCGAACGGTGCCAGCGGCAACTTCCACCAGATGGTCGGCGGCGTACTGGTCATGGATGCTGGTGAACGCGCGACTGCTCATCACAGAGGGGTCGACCACGAACGCCCCGGATGTGGCGCGCAGGATCCGCTCGACGCACCCTCGTCGCTGCCGCTCCTCGACGAGCTCCACCAACCCCGCCTTCTCGAGCTCCCGCAGGTGGTAGTTCACCCGCTGCCGAGGCAACTCCAACGCGGCCGCCAACTGCGTCCCCGAGGCCGGCTCCTGCAACAACTCAAGCAACTGCCGCCGCAACGGCGACAGCGCCGCCCGCACCTCACCCGGCTCCTCCAACAGCTTCACAAGCAACACCCTCGTATTGACAGAAAACTTTGTCAATACCGACTGGCTCTGGGCACGGGGGAGGCGGAGGCTTAGGGTACTTACTTAACTTCGTGAAGCATTGACATCTGGTTTGTCAAGGTAAATAGTTCCGTCCTGAAAACAATCAGAAGGCAGAGTGAATCAACAGTGTCGAACATCAAGGTGCTGCAGCTCCGCTCCGCGGGGGTCAGTCTCGTGCTGGACTGCTCCGGTCCGGCCCTCCCGTCGGTGCTGCACTGGGGAGCCGATCTGGGCGCCCTCGATGAGGCGGCGCTGATCGAGCTCAGGCGTGGGGCCGGCGCGGTCCAGGCCGGCAACGGGCTGGACGACAACTTGCCTGTTGCGATCATTCCTGAGTACTCCGCGGGCTGGTTCGGCCTCCCCGGGCTCAGCGGTCACCGTGACGGCCACGATTTCTCCGCGTCGTTCCAGCTGATCGATGTGCGGCAGGACGGCAATTCCGTCGAGGTCGAGGCGGCCGATTCCCAAGCCGGCTTGAAGATCCACCTCACCATCGAACTGACGGATTCCGGGCTGGTCAGGGCCAAGGCGGATCTCACCAACACCGGCGACTCGCCGTACACGCTGGACGGGCTGGTGCTCGCGCTGCCGGTACCGACCGAGGCGACCGAGTTGTTCGACATGACCGGGCGCCACATCGGCGAGCGGGTCCCGCAGCGGCATGCCTTCACCCAGGGCGCGCACATCCGGGACAACCGCCGCGGCCGCACCGGCGCCGACGCCACCCTGCTGCTGATCGCCGGAACCCGCGACTTCGACTTCGGCACCGGCGAGATCTGGGCCGTGCACACCGCCTGGAGCGGCAACCACCGCTCGTACGCCGAACGCGGCATGAGCGGGTACGCCGTGATCGGTGGCGGCGAGCTCCTCCTCCCTGGAGAAGGTCGTCTGCAGCCGGCAGGGAGCTACAGCACCCCGTGGATCTACGGCTCGTACGGCGTGGGCCTGGATCAGTTGTCGGAGCGGTTCCACAAGTTCCTGCGTGCCAGGACGACTCACCCGCACAGCGCGCGACCGGTTGTCCTGAACACCTGGGAAGCCGTCTACTTCGACCTCGACCTGGACAAGCTCAAGGCGCTCGCCGACGCGGCTGCTGAAGTAGGCGCAGAGCGGTTCGTGCTCGACGACGGCTGGTTCCGCGGCCGCCGGGACGACCACGCCGGCCTCGGCGACTGGTACGTGGACGAGGGCATCTGGCCGAAGGGCCTGCACCCGCTGGTGGACCACGTCACCGGACTCGGCCTGCAGTTCGGCATCTGGGTCGAGCCGGAGATGGTCAACCCCGACTCCGATCTTGCTCGCGAGCACCCCGAATGGATCCTTGCCACCGGCAACCGGATGCCCCCGACCGCGCGGCATCAGCAGGGGCTCAACCTGGGGATCCCGGCGGCCTACGACTACCTGCTCGAGCGGCTCGACTCGCTGCTGACCGAGTACGACATCAGCTACCTGAAGTGGGACCACAACCGCGACTTCGTTGATGCCGGCAACCAGTTGACCGGGACCGCGGGGATTCACGAGCAGACACTCGCCATCTACCGGCTGCTGGACGAGCTGCGCCGTCGTCACCCGAGCCTGGAGATCGAGTCCTGCTCGTCCGGCGGTGCCCGGGTCGACCTCGCGATCCTGGAGCGCACCGACCGGGTCTGGGGTAGCGACAGCAACGACGCGCTGGAGCGGCAGAAGATTCAGCGCTGGACCCAGTTGTTGCTTCCGCCGGAGCTGATCGGCTGCCACGTCGGCCCGCCTAAGGCCCACACCACCGGCCGGACCCAGAGCCTCGCCTTCCGGGCGACCACCGCGCTGTTCGGCCACTTCGGGATCGAGTGGGACATCAGCGCGGCGTCGCCGCAGGAGCGTGAAGAACTGGCAGGGTGGGTCGCGCTGCACAAGGAACTCCGGCCGTTGCTGCACACCGGCCGGGTGGTTCGTGCCGATCGTGGTTCGGACGACTTCCTGCTGCACGGCGTGGTCGCGCAGGACGGCTCGCGCGCGGTCTACTCCGCCGTACAGATGGCTCAGTCGATCACCTCCGACCTCGGCCGGGTCCGGCTGCCCGGGCTCGACCCGGAGCGGACGTACCGGGTCTCCAAGACGGCGACACCCGGTCCGGAGTCGCGGACCGCGCCCTGGTGGGTCGAGGGTGGTCAGGTGGAGATGAATGGTGCCGCCCTCGCCGCTGTCGGCGTCCAGATCCCGGCGCAGTGGCCCGAGAACGCGATCCTGCTGGACGTTTTGGCCATCGACTGAGAAGGAGTCCGCCCCGTGACCACGACGACGACGAGTGCGCCGGCCGCGACAAGCGCGCCGCCCGCACCGAGGAAACGACGAAGTTACGGGGATCTGAAGGTCGCGATGATCTTCCTGGCCCCCGCGACGCTGGGCTTCGTGATGTTCTACATCTGGCCCACGTTGCGGGGTGCCTACCTCAGTTTCACCGAGTACAGCCTGCTTTCGCCGCCGCAGTTCAACGGCCTGGACAACTACGAGCGGATGGTGCAGGACAGCTTCTTCTGGAACGCGCTCGTCGTCACGCTCGAGTACGTGGTGATCAACATCGGTCTGCAGACGATCCTGGCGATCGGCATCGCGATGCTGATGTACCGGCTGACCAAATCGATCACGGTTCGCGCGGTGGTGCTGCTGCCGTACCTGGTGGCGAACGTCGTGGTCGCGCTGGTCTGGTACTGGATGCTCGACTTCCAGGTCGGCATCGTGAACCAGTTCCTGGGCTGGATCGGGATCGACCCGATCGCGTTCTTCGGCGAATCGATCTGGGGCATCCCGACGATCGCCGGGATCAACGTCTGGCGGCACATGGGTTACACGGCGCTCCTGGTGTTCGCCGGCCTGCAGATGATTCCGACGTACGTCTACGAGGCGGCCAAGGTGGACGGCGCCGGTGAGCTGAGGACCTTCTGGCGGATCACGCTGCCGCTGTTACGACCGGTCCTGGCGATGGTCCTGGTGGTCACCATGATCGGGTCGTTCCAGATCTTCGACACCGTCGCGGTGACAACCCAGGGTGGTCCGGTCAACTCCACCCGGGTGATCTACTACTACATCTACGAGCGTGCGTTCACCCGCTTCGACTTCGGCTATGCCTCGGCGATGGCGATGGTGCTGTTCGCCATCCTCGCGGTGGTCGCGCTGCTGCAGATGCGGTTGCTCCGGGCGAAGGATAGTGATCTGGGATGACAAGGACACTCAACCCCGGACGCGTAGTCGCCTGGATCTGCCTGATCGCGCTGATGCTGCTGACGCTCATCCCGTTCTACTGGATGCTTCGTACTGCGCTGTCGGACAACACGCAACTCGCTGGGCATCCGGACTCGCTACTGCCCGTGGAGACCACCCTTGGCGCCTTCAAGCGGGTGCTGGGCCTGGCCACCACCGAGGAGGCCATGGCGCAGGGCGGTTCCGGTGCCTCGGTCAACTTCTGGCTCTACCTGCGCAACTCGCTGATCGTGTCGACCGTGATCACGGTCTGCCAGGTGTTCTTCAGCGCGATGGCGGCGTATGCCTTCGCCCGGCTGCGCTGGCCCGGCCGGGACAAGGTGTTCGCGTTGTTCCTGGCCGCGCTGATGGTGCCGCCGATCTTCACCACGCTGCCGAACTTCGTGCTGATCAAGAACCTGGGGCTGCTGAACAGCTTCGCCGGCATCATCCTGCCGAGCGCGTTCATGACCCCGTTCGCGATCTTCTTCCTGCGTCAGTTCTTCCTCGGCATCAGCCGCGAACTGGAGGAGGCGGCGATGATCGACGGCGCCGGGCACCGGCGGAGGTTCTTCGGACTGATCATCCCGATGAGCGCGGCGCCGATCGCCACGCTGGGGGTGCTGACCTACATCACCGCCTGGAACGACTACTTCTGGCCGTTGCTGGTCGGCCAGCAGGACAACGTCCGCGTCCTCACGGTTGCCCTCGGCATCTTCAAGTCGCAGACCCCGCAAGGCAGTCCGGACTGGGCCGGCCTGATGGCGGCTACGCTGATCGCGGCGCTGCCGATGATCCTGCTGTTCCTGCTCTTCGCCAAGCGGATCACCAACTCCATCGGTTTCTCCGGGATCAAGTGAGGTCGACATGACGATTTCGCGACGCACATTGCTGAAGGGCGCGGTGGCCGGTCTGGCCGCGACCGCGGTTGCCGGGTGCAACAACGGAGCTGCCAACCGCGGTGCCGGTGAGGTGATCTACTGGCTGTGGGACTCGGCCCAGCTGCCGATGTACACCGAGTGCGCCAAGGTATTCCAGCAGCAGAACCCGCAGTACCAGGTCAAGCTCGAGCAATACGGCTGGGACGATTACTGGAACAAGCTGGTCACCGGGTTCATCTCCGGTACTGCGCCCGACGTGTTCACCTCGCACTCGGCGAAGTACCCGCTGTTCGCCGACAAGGGCCAGGTGCTGGCGATCGACGATTACGTTGCCAAGGACAACGTTGATCTGAACATCTACCAGAAGGGTCTGGCGGATCGGTGGATCGGTGCCGACGGCAAGCGGTACGGCCTGCCGAAGGACTTTGACACCGAGGTGTACTTCTACAACAGCGCGCTCACCGATGCGGCCGGGATCAGCACCGAGCAGATGAACTCGATGACGTGGAACCCGACCGACGGCGGCACCTTCGAACAGATCGTGGCGCGGCTGACCGTCGACTCCAAGGGCCGCCGCGGCGACCAGCCGGGCTTCGACAAGGGCAACATCAAGGTCTTCGGACTCGGGTCGGACGGTGCCGGTGGCGCGGACGGCCAGACGAGCTGGAGCTGGTTCGCCGCCACCAACGGCTGGGTGTACTCCGAGGGGCAGCCGTGGGGAACCAAGTTCTTCTACGGTGATCCCAAGTTCACCGAGACGATCGGCTGGTGGCGCGGCCTGACCACCAAGGGATACATGCCGACCCTGGCGCAGGCGACGTCCGGCGTCGACCAGACCAGCGCCTTCGGTGCGGGCAAGTATGCGATGACGCCGAACGGCTCCTGGATGTTGGGAACCTATGCCAACCTGAAGTCGGTCAAGACCAAGCTGGCCCGGCTCCCGCAAGGCCCCAACGGCAAGGTCATGTCGATGATGAACGGCCTCGCCGACACCATCTGGGCCGGTACCACCCGCAGCGAAGCGTCCTGGGCCTGGGTGAAGTTCCTCGGTTCGCAGACGGCCCAGGACATCGTCGCCAAGTCCGCGGTCGTCTTCCCTGCGGTCGCGGCGAGCATGCCAACTGCCGAAGCGGCCTTTACGAAGGCCGGCTGGGACATCACTCCCTTCCTCGAACCCGTCGAGGCAGGCAACGTCTTCCCCTACCCCGCCAACCCCAACGCCGCCGACGTCTCCGCTGTCATGACGCCGGCGATGGAGTCCGTGATGGGCTTCGAATCAGACCCCTCCTCGCTGATCAAGGCCAACGACGACGTCAACCAGATCCTCTCGGCGGCGTCCTGACATCACGGCTGTAGAGGGCCCGGACCGGGGGTAGACCCTGGTCCGGGCCCTGGCTGCGTCTACGCCCGGGGGAGTACGTCGTACTGCGCCGCCGGGGGTCGATGCGCCGGGGGGAGTAGGTCAGGTGTAGCCGTCGAGGCGACGCGGCGGAGGGGGTCTCGACGACACGATCGGTGGCATCGGAAGTTGCGACCATCGAGGAGTGTCATGAGCGGGAACGAGTACGACGAGAGGCCGGGCGGGCGGATCCGGATCGGAGATCAGGAGCGGGAGGACGCGGTCAAGCGTCTGGGTGCTCATTACGAGGCGGGGCGGCTCACTGCCGAGGAGCACACCGAGCGGGTGGGTGACGCGCTGCAGGCGAAGACCGAGGCCGAGTTGGCGGCGGTGTTCGCTGATCTCCCCGGGGAAGAAGGGGCCGCGGCTGAAGGTGCCGCCGAGGACGTCTGGGCCGGGCCGTTCGGCTGGGCTCGGCCGCCCTGGACCGCGCCGGAGGACCAGTCCGGCAGCGGCCAAGGCGGACCGGGGGGATCAGGCGGCTCGGGTGGCTCAGGCGGACCGGGTGGCCGGGGTGGACCTGGCCGAAGCGGGCCGGGCGGTCGGGGTGGTCAGGGGCCTTGGGGTGGCGCGCCTTGGGCTCAGCGGAAAGGGCCGTTCGGGCGGATCCCGCTCCCGGTCCTGATCGCGCTCGCGGTGCTCGGCATCGTGGCGTCGATCGCTTGCACGGTCGGTGGCGGGCACCCGCCGGTACTGCCGCTACTGCTGATCATCGCGGCTGTCGTGATCGTGAAGAACCGTCGCCGGGAGCGTCGGGCATGAGGACGGCCTACCGCGCGATCGCGTCCCTGATAGCCCTGGCAGTGGTGCTCCAGATTGCATCGATCGCGCTGGCCGGGTTCACCATCGCCAAGGACGCTGACGACGGGGCGAGCATCGGGGCCGACTACAGCAACTTCGGCCAGAGCTATCACAGCATCGCCGGTACTGCGATCGGGTTGCTCGCGCTGATCTTCCTGATCGTGGCGTTCCTGACTGATGTACCCGGCGGCCGGATGCTCGCCGCGATCGTGCTCGGCCTGGTGGTCGTGCAGTTCCTGCTGGCGGTGGTCTCCTTCGGGACCCCGGCGCTCGGCGTACTGCATGGCATCAACGGCCTCGCAATCGCCGGGATCGCCGGCGCCGCCAGTCGCCGAGCCATCCAGCCGGCCGCTCAACCTGCGACCAGTGGCTGACCGGAAAGGCCGGCTCCGGGGCCGGCTGGTCGCCCTAGGGATAGCGCTGGTGGTCCTCGTACCACTGGCCTATCTCTGGGCGACCAGCCTCGTCCCGGACGACTACTCGGCCACAGAAATGGGGTACGCCGACTTCGGCGGCGGGCCGACCTCCGCGGAACACGCCGGTCATCACGGCGCTGGCAAGAGCGTCGCGGACTTGACCGGACCTACCACCGGTACTCCGGATGTCGCGGTGACTCTGGTCGCTCGGAAGCAGAAGTTCACTTTAGCCAGCGGGGAATCGGTGGACGGCTACACGCTGAACGGGACCTCGCCGGGACCTCTCATCCGGGCGTCCGTTGGCGATCTGGTCCAGGTGACGTTGGTGAACGAGTCGGTACCCGACGGAGCCACCTTGCATTGG
Organism: Kribbella sp.; assembly: GCF_035687465.1. Classification (NCBI taxonomy): domain Bacteria; kingdom Bacillati; phylum Actinomycetota; class Actinomycetes; order Propionibacteriales; family Kribbellaceae; genus Kribbella; species Kribbella sp. Next base: position 221 of record NZ_DASRXP010000140.1, on the reverse strand, counting down.
CACGGGATCGACGTACCGAACGCGGAAGATGGAGTCGCCGGGGTCACGCAGGACGCCGTACGGGTTGGTGGGAAGCACGTTTATCGGTTCCGGGCGGATCAGGTGGGGACGTACTGGTATCACTCGCATCAGGTGTCGAGTGAGGAAGTGCGCGGCGGGTTGTTCGGGACGATCGTGATCTCGCCGGCGGCCGTTTTGCCGAGGGATCTGGTTGCGGCGAT
>NZ_DASRXP010000139.1:0-13515 GCF_035687465.1 Kribbella sp. | reverse complement strand
CATGACGGCAACCGACCGCACTGCAACCGAAACCGCGACGACTGGAGCTGCCTCGGCGGGGACTGCGATGACAGAGTCAGGGAAGGTGGGCTCGGGGAAGGCGGGAGCAGGGACGGATGAGGCGCGGGGGGCGTTCGGGGCGGATGAGGCGCGGGGTGCACTGGATGCGGCGGTGGAGCATTTGCGTGGTCGGCAGCATCAGGACGGGTGGTGGAAGGGTGAGCTCGCCACCAACGTGACGATGGACGCCGAAGACCTCATGCTCCGGACCTTTCTGGGCATCTCGACGCCGCGGACGAATGAGGAAACCGCGCGCTGGATCCGTTCCCAGCAACGAGCGGACGGTTCGTGGGCAACATTCCACGGTGGACCAGGTGATCTGTCGACGACTGTCGAGGCGTGGGTCGCGCTGCGCCTCGCCGGCGACCAGCCTGAGGAGCCGCACCTCCGCAAGGCTGCCGCGTTCGTGCGATCCGAGGGCGGGGTCGAGCGCGCTCGAGTGTTCACCCACATCTGGCTTGCGTTGTTCGGACTGTGGAGCTGGGACGACTGCCCGTCGCTGCCGCCAGAGCTCATGTACTTGCCGCCCTGGGCTCCGCTCAACATCTACAACTGGGGTTGCTGGGCGCGTCAGACCATCGTGCCGCTGACGATCGTGAGCGCCCTCGAGCCGGTCCACCCGGTGGGCTTCGACATCGCCGACCTCCAGACCGGGGAATCACCGCCGCCCCGGCAATCGGCGTACAGCGTCGGTGGGTTCTTTCAACGACTCGACCCTCTCTTGCACGCCTATCGCCGTCACCCGCTGAAGGGTCTGCGCAGGCCCGCGATGCGACGCGCCGCCGAGTGGATCCTGGCCCGGCAGGAGGCCGATGGGGGATGGGGCGGCATCCAGCCGCCGTGGGTCTACTCGCTGATCGCCCTGAACCTGATGGGGTATCAGCTGGACCACCCGGCGATGCGGGCAGGCATCGCCGGGCTCGACGGGTTCACCATCCAGGCCGACTCTCCGGCCGGCCCGGTGCGTTGGCTGGAAGCCTGCCAATCGCCGGTCTGGGACACCGGCCTCGCGCTCGACGCCTTGCTCGAAGCGGGGGTGCCGGCCGACGACCCGGCCGTTCTCAAGGCGACCGACTGGCTGCTGGACGAGCAGATTCTCGCCGACGGCGATTGGCAGGTACGGCGTCCGCATCTGCCGCCCGGCGGTTGGGCGTTCGAATTTGCCAACGACAACTATCCCGACACCGACGACACAGCCGAGATCGTGCTCGGCCTGCGCAAGGTGAAGCATCCGGATCCCGACCGGCTGCGGAAGGCGATCGATCGCGCGGTCACCTGGACCACCGGGATGCAGTCCCGGGACGGCGGCTGGGGCGCGTTCGATGCCGACAACATCCACACGCTCGCGAACGCGTTGCCGTTCTGCGATTTCGGCGCCGTCATCGACCCACCGTCGGCTGATGTCACCGCCCACGTGGTGGAAATGCTCGCTGCCGAGGGCCGCGCGGACGAGGAGCCGTGCAGACGCGGCCTGCGTTGGCTGTTCGACGCGCAGGAGCCTGATGGCTCGTGGTTCGGCCGCTGGGGAGCCAATCACGTCTATGGCACCGGTGCCGTCGTCCCTGCTCTCGTTGCAGCCGGAGTCTCCAGAGATTTGCCACCAATCCGAGCTGCAGTGCGCTGGCTCGAAACCCACCAGAACGCCGACGGCGGCTGGGGCGAGGACCTGCGCTCGTACGTCGATCCTGCCTGGATCGGAAGGGGCGAATCCACCCCGTCACAGACCGCGTGGGCCCTGCTCGCGCTGCTCGCGGCGGGTGAAGACTCCGAGTCGGTCGACCGTGGCATCGAGCATCTCGTCCGCACCCAACGCCCCGACGGCGGCTGGGACGAGGAGCTGTACACCGGCACCGGATTCCCCGGCGACTTCTACATCAGTTACGAGATCTACCGGCTCGTGTTCCCGATCTGGGCCCTCGGCCGCTACGTGGCGCGGGATGCCCGATGACCGGCATCGTCTGTACGCCGCTGCTGTCGGAGTGGCTCGTACTCCGCGGACAGGTTCCCGACCTGGTCCACACCGGTCGCTCCTCCGACGGTGGGCTGGGTCCTGACAGTGGTCAACCGATGCTGGTCGCCGGTGTGGCCGGCGCACTCAGCGACGAACTCGAGCCTGGTGACCTGGTGGTCGCCGACGAGATCCGCGGCGCCGGTGAACCGATTCCGAGTCAGGCCTCGCCCTTCCTCGTTGGTGAGTTGCGCAGAGCAGGGCTGACTGTGCATCACGGTCCGCTCATGACGACTCCGCGGATCGTCGACGCACCCGCGGCCCGCCGTACGCTCGCGGAGTCCGGTGCCCTTGCCGTCGACACCGAATCAGCGTTGCTTGCCGCTGCGGCTCCACAGGGCCAGGCGATCGCAGTACGGGCCATCGTGGATACGCCGGATCACCGGCTGCTGCGACCGGGCACTCTGGTGCGTGGGCCGCGCGCTCTGCGGTCGTTGCGGCGTGCGGCTCCGGCGATCGACGCGTGGGCCGCGGCTACTGGTGATCGCGAGGTCGTCCTGGCCGGGCCGCGATCCTTCTGCGCCGGCGTCGAGCGGGCCATCGAGATCGTGGAGCGCGCCCTGGCTCGGCATGGGGCACCCGTCTACGTCCGTCGGCAGATCGTGCACAACCTTCATGTCGTCCGCGACCTGGAACGACGTGGTGCGGTCTTCGTCGAGGAGGTCGGCGAGGTCCCGGAGGGGAGCCTCGTCGTGCTCGCCGCGCATGGCGTGGCCCCACAAGTCCGTTCCGATGCGGCCGAGCGAGGTCTGCGGGTCATCGACGCGACCTGTCCGCTGGTCACCAAGGTGCACACCGAAGTACGCCGCTTCGTTGCCCGCAGCAACACTGTCTTCCTGATCGGCCACCACGACCACGAAGAGGTCGTCGGCACCCGCGGCGAATCACCCGACCAGGTGATCGTGGTCGCCGATCCCGACGAGGCGGCCCGGGTGCGGGTGCCCGATCCGCAGCGGGTCTCCTATGTCATGCAGACCACGCTCGCCGTCGACGAGGCCGAGGCGACCGCAGCCGTACTGCGCAACAGGTTCCCCGCGCTGACCGCCCCCCACAAGGACGACATCTGTTACGCGACGACGAATCGCCAGCGGGCAGTGCGGGCCGTGGCCCGGCGGGCCGACCTCGTCCTGGTGCTCGGATCGCAGAACTCGTCCAATTCCCACCGGCTGGCGGAGGTCGCCACGGCCGAGGGCGTCGAGGCACACCTTGTCGACGACGCGAGCGGGGTCGACCTGCGCTGGCTGCGCGGTGCGACCCGGATCGGCATCACCGCCGGAGCATCCGCTCCACCCCAGCTCGTCGACGACCTGGTGCGGTGCCTGTCCGGCCTCGGCCGGGTCAGTGTCACCGAGACCAGCGTGGTCGACGAGGACATCCGATTCACCCTTCCCAGGGAGGTGAGCTGACCGTGGCCATGCCACTGCGTCAGTCCGTCCGTCTCGGCACTTATCTGTTCAAGCAGAAGTTGTTGCGACGGGAGAAGTTCGCGCTGCTCGTGGAGCTGGAACCCTTGTACGCGTGCAATCTGGCCTGTGCGGGCTGCGGCAAGATCCAGCATCCGGCCTCGGTGCTCAAGCAACGAATGCCGGTCGAGCAGGCGGTCGCCGCGATCGAGGAGAGCGGCGCGCCGATGGTGTCCATCGCCGGCGGTGAACCGCTGATGCACAAGCAGATCGACGAGATCGTGCAGCAGTTGCTGGACCGCAACAAGATCGTCTTCCTGTGCACCAACGCGGTGCTGCTGCCCAAGCATCTGCACAAGTTCAAGCCGCACCGCAACTTCGCCTGGATGGTCCACATCGACGGATTGCGCGAACGCCACGACGCCTCGGTCTGCAAGGACGGCGTCTTCGACGAGGCGGTCGCCGCCATCCGTCAGGCGCAGGCGGCCGGGTTCCGGGTGATGACCAACACCACCTTCTTCGACACGGACACGCCGCAGGACGTCATCGACGTACTGGACTATCTCAACGACGAGCTGGGCGTCGACAACATGCAGATCTCGCCCGGCTTCGCGTACGAGAAGGCACCGGACCAGGAGCACTGGCTCGGGCCGGAGGAGACCCGTCAGTTGTTCGCGAAGGCCTTCGCCGGTGGACGCCGGAAGAAGTGGCGGCTGAATCACTCGCCGTTGTTCCTCGACTTCCTGGAGGGCAAGGTCGACTTCTCCTGTACTGCGTGGGCGATCCCGTCGTACTCGCTCAAGGGCTGGCAGCGACCGTGCTACCTGATGGAGGACGGCTGGGTCTCCACCTACAAGGAGCTGATCGAGGACACCGACTGGGGCTCGTACGGCCGGGGCAAGGACCCGCGCTGCGCGAACTGCATGGCGCACTGCGGCTACGAGCCGACGGCGGTGGTCGCGACGATGGGCTCCCTGCGGGAGAGCATCCGTGCCGCGGTCGGATCATGACCGGGGTCGTCGATGAGCGGCCCCGGCCCAACGCCGGCCTGCTGGACGCGCTGGAGTCCCCGGAGGACCTCCGCCGTTTGCCGGCTGCTGACCTCAAGGGGTTGGCGGGGGAGATCCGCGAACAGCTCGTCCGCCGGGTCTCGCGGACGGGCGGGCACCTCGGCCCGAACCTCGGGGTCGTCGAGCTGACGATCGCCCTGCACCGGGTCTTCCTGTCGCCGCGTGACGTGATCGTCTGGGACACCGGACACCAGGCCTATGTGCACAAGATGCTGACCGGCCGGCTCGGTCGGTTCGACACCCTGCGGCAGGCAGGAGGCCTGTCGGGCTATCCCAGTCGCGCGGAGAGCGAGCACGACGTCGTCGAGAACTCCCACGCCTCGACAGCACTCTCGTACGCCGATGGCCTCGCTAAGGGGTTCTCGCTGACTGGCTCCACCGATCGGCGGGTTGTCGCTGTGGTCGGCGATGGAGCCATGACGGGCGGGATGTGCTGGGAGGCGCTCAACAACCTCGCGGCCGGACCAGATCGGCCGGTTGTCGTCGTACTGAATGACAACGGGCGGTCGTACGGGCCCACTGTGGGGTCTCTTGCAGTGCACCTGCGGGCGTTGCGCACTGGCACAGCGCGGGGCAACTTGTTCGAGCACATGGGCTTCGCCTATCTCGGGCCGGTCGATGGCCATGACCTCGTCGCTCTCGAGGGAGCGCTGCGGACAGCCGCAGTACTGCAGCATCCGGTGGTCGTGCATTGCGTGACCCGCAAGGGCGCCGGTCATACGGCCGCCGAGCAGGACGAGGCAGACAGACTCCACACGATCAGCCCTGCCCGCACAGTGGCTTCAGTCGCCGGGCCTGCCTGGACGGACGCCTTCGGCGAGGAACTCGTAGCTATCGCGGGGGAGCGGCCCGAGGTCGTCGCGGTGACGGCGGCCATGCTCAGACCGACCGGGCTCTTCCCGCTGGCTTGTCGCTATCCCGACCGGGTCTTCGACGTGGGGATCGCGGAACAGCACGCGGTGACGTCGGCCGCAGGTCTCGCCGCAGCGGGCCTCCATCCCGTGGTTGCGATCTACTCGACCTTCCTCAACCGTGCCTTCGACCAGGTGCTGATGGATGCCGCACTGCACCGCGCACCGATCACGTTCGTCCTCGACCGGGCAGGCATCACAGGCCCGGACGGCGCGTCCCACCACGGGATGTGGGATGTCGGCCTCTTCGGGTTGGTCCCAGGAATTCGCCTCGCCGCGCCCCGCGACGTACAGCAACTGCGGTCCCTCCTGCGCGAGTGCGTCGCCGACCGGACCGGGCCGACGATGCTCCGCTTCCCAAGAGGAAACAGCGGCACGACGCTGCGCGCGACCGGGACTGTGGGATCCGCGGACCTGCTGACCGACGACCGCCGTGCTGGGCCCGAGGTCTTGCTCGTCCCCGTCGGGCCGCTCGCGGTAGCAGCCCTGGAGGCCTCACGCCGTCTCCGCGCCCTCGGAATCGGCACCTCGGTCGTCGATCCCCGCTGGATCAGCCCCGTCGACCAGGAACTCGTCCGGTACGCCGGACAGCACCACCTGGTCGTGACGATCGAGGACAACGCCATCGCCGGCGGCTTCGGCGAATCCCTCGCCCGCGCCCTCCGCACCATGACCTACCGCCCCGAACTCATCACCCTCGGCCTCCCCGACGACTTCATCCAGGCCGGCGAACGCAACGACCTCCTCCACACCCACTCCCTCGACGCCGAAGGCATCACCAACACCGTCACCCAAGCCCTGGCCGCCACCTCCTGACGCCCGGGCGTCAGGACGGGTTGATGGTGCGGGTGACGACCCAGCGGTGGGGGGAGATTGGGCGGGTTCGGGTGAAGCCGTGGTTTTCGAAGGCGGACATGGGGCCGGTGTGGAGGAAGGATCCCGACAGCTTGCGGTCGTCGGTCTCTTCGGGGTAGCCCTCGACGGTGCCGCCGCCGTGGCGGGCGATCTCGGCTAGTGCTCCGCCGAGCGCGGCGTCGGCGACGCCGCGGCCGCGGTGGCCTTTGCCGGTGAAGAAGCAGGTGATGCGCCAGTCCGGCAGGGTGGTGAGGCCCTTCTCGTACAGGCGCCGGCTCTTGATCTGCGGCAGTTCCTCGGGTGAGCCGAACTGGCACCAGCCCAGGCATTGGTCGTCGGCCAACACCAGCGCCGCGTGGGTGCTTCCTTCCTGGACGCGCTGCTCCTTCTCGGCCCGGTTCTGCGCCGCCGTGCGGTCCTTGTTCACGTTGACGTGGAAGCCCATGCACCAGCAGCCGCCCCACACACCATTGTTCGCCTCGACCAGCGCAGCGAACGCCGGCCAGGTGTCCACGTCAAGCGGCCGCACAGTGAGGGCCGCGGTTGGCTTGCCTGTCGCTTTCGACATCTGCCCAGCATGCCAGCCGGACCGGCTCAGTAATGGACGTCGCGCTGCAGGAGTGGGGGATAGACCGAAGAGGTTTGGCCGTCGACGGTTGTGCCTGCGAACTGGAGCATCGCCCGTGTTTCTCCGTTGAGTGGGGCCGGGTAGTTCAGCGTGGGGGCCGACACCTCATTCAGGCGTTGGAGCTGGTCGGGAGTGAGGGTTACGTCCAGGGCGGCGAGGTTGTTCTCCAGGTGTTCCAGGCGCCGAGCCCCGACGATCGGTACGACGGTGCCTTGGCGGGCGCGGAGCCAGGCCAACGACACCGCCGCCGGGTGGGTTCCGAGCTCGTCGGCGATCGCGGCGGCGACCTCGATGACGGTGTACTCGTCGTTGCTCGGCCCTCCGACGAACGTCGTACGGACGGAGTCGGTGACTTGCGTGCCGCGCCGGTACTTGCCGGACAGGAAGCCGTTCTTCAGCGGACTCCACGGAACCAGCGCCATTCCCTGATCACGCGCGAGCGGCGCGACCTCGCCCTCGACGGTACGGGCCAGCAGCGAGTACTCGACCTGCAGTGCGATCAACGGGGTCCAGTCCTTCAGTAGCGCCGTCGTCTGAGCCTGAGCGGTCACCCAGGCAGGTGTGTTGGAGAATCCGAGATAGCGGATCTTGCCGGCCCGGACCAGATCGTCGAGGGTGCGCAGGGTTTCCTCGATCGGGGTGTTGCGGTCCCAATTGTGCAACCAGTACAGGTCGAGATAATCGGTCCGCAACCGGCGCAGGGTCTCGTCGAGCTGGGCGATGATCGACCCTCGGCCCGCGCCGCCTCCGTTCGGGTCACCGGGGAACATGTTGAAGAAGAACTTCGAGGCCAGTACTACGTGCTCGCGCGTCCCCGGTCGCTCGGCGAAGAAGTCACCGAGGATCTTCTCCGAATGGCCGTTCGTGTAGAAGTTCGCGGTGTCGATGAAGTTCCCGCCGCGATCCAGGTAGCTGGAGAGGATCTTCTCCGACTCCTCGACGCTGCTCCCGGCGCCGCCGGGATCCTCGCCGAAGGTCATCGCGCCGAGGGCGAACGGGCTGACCCGGAGCCCCGATCGGCCGAGGGTGACGTAGTGATCGAGTGACATCGATGGTCTCCAAACTGGTCGGATTCGGCCTCGGAATCGGCCAGTTCCATCAGACCGCCCGCCGGGTCGCCGGCGGTAGACCGATGCTCGCGACCTCTTGCCTGATCCTCCTCACTTCGCGTCGATCGGGCTTGCGTCACCAGGTCCCGGATGCTTACATGAAGCGTGCGCACACAGCTGGACGAGATCCGCGGGCTGATCGCGGCCCATGCCCGATCGGACCTGCGGTCGCCGATCGCGGGCCTGCTGCTGGCGAAGGTGGAGGACGAGGAGCCGGACCATTCGCTGACCGAGCCGCTGCTGGTCGTGATGGCGCAGGGCGGCAAACGGCTGTTCCTCGGCGACCAGGCCTTCGAGTACCGGGCGGGGCAGTGTCTCGTCGTCAGCACCGATCTGCCGGTCACCGGCCATTTCCTCGACGCCAGCTCGCAGACCCCGTCGCTGTCGATGGCGCTCGAACTGCGCCCGTCGGCGATCGCGCCGCTCCTCCTGGAGGCTCCGATCGGCCGGTGGTCCCGCAGTACGGCCGTCCCGCCCGCGATCGCCACAGGCGAGGCCGGCGCCGCGTTGCTCGATCCTGTACTCCGCTTGCTCCGGCTACTCGATTGCCCCGAGGACGCGCCGGTGCTGGCTCCGCTGATCGAGCGGGAAATCCTCTGGCGACTGCTCACCGGACCGCACGGCGGAATGATCCGCCAGATCGGTCTGGCCGACAGTTCGCTGTTCCACATCGGCCGGGCAATCCGCTGGATCCGCGACAACTATGCCGAACCGCTGCGGATCCCCGACCTCGCCCGGCTGGCCGGGATGAGCCCGTCCGCGTTCCATCGGCACTTCCGCGACGTCACGACGATGAGCCCCCTGCAGTTCCAGAAGCGCATCCGCCTCCAGGAAGCACGCTCCTTGCTGATCGCCCGCGCCGGCGACGTCGCCGGCGTCGGACACCTCGTCGGCTACGACAGCCCCACCCAGTTCAACCGCGAATACCGCCGCCTCTTCGGCGCCCCACCCGGCCAGGACGCGCTCCGCCTGCGCACAGACGCCGCTCCCCAAGCCAGCCGACACCTGCCCTGACCGACCTAGACGTGCTCGGCCGTTCAGGAGGGCCGGTGGTGGTCGTGACGCTGGGCGGCGGGTTCGACTGTGGGGGAGTTCCAGCTGGCGAGGAGTTGCAGCTTCTCCTCTGAGGGGGAGCCTCGGTCGGCGGTGTAGATCACGACGCTCTGCCCGTCGTCGCCGGGTGGCGCCAAGGTCTCGTAGCGCAGCGTCATGGCTCCGACAGTCTCGTTGAAGAACTGCTTGGCCCCGTAGGAGTGTTCGAAGAGGCGGTACTCGGACCAGTACCGCGTGAATTCCGCCGAGGCGACCGCGATTTCGCCGACCAGCTGTTCCAGCAACGGGTCGGCGGCCCTGCCCACCGTCAGGTGGCGAAGGGCAGCCGCGACCTGTGGGGCGATGGTCTTCCAGTCGGGATAGACAGTCTTCGCGCGCGGGTTGAGGAAAGGTCCAGCGGGCCAGATTCCGGTCCCTCCTGGGCATCGCGTCGAAGTCGTCGATGAGCAGCCTCGCGGTGTGGTTGGTTGCAAGGACATCGAGGTGCGGTCCGTGGATCATCGCCGGTACGGGTTCGAGAGCGTGGATCATCGAGACCAGAGCAGGCCGGGCCTTGATGGCGGCAGGCCGGGGACCATGGTCGCGGCCGCCGGAGCGCCTGACCAGGGTGCTGAGGTGCAGCCGTTCGAGATCGTCGAGCTGAAGTGCTGTGCCGATGGCCGAGAGAACGTCCTCGGAGACCCTGCCGACGCGTCCCTGCTCCAGCTTGGTGTAGTAGGCGGCGACGTCGTCATCGACATCGCCTACACCGGGATCTGTCACACCGACATCGCGCTGCTGAACAACGAGTGGATGGAAGGCATCTTCCCGATGGTGCCGGGCCACGAGATCACCGGAACCGTCACCGCAACAGGCTCCGAAGTCACCCGGCACACTGTCGGAGACCGGGTCGGCGTCGGTTGCTATGTCGACTCCTGCCGCGAGTGCGAGAACTGCCTCGCCGGCCAGGAACAGCACTGCCAGAAGGGCGAAGTGCTCACCTTCGGAGGCCGCGACTACGACGGGAACCCGACCTACGGCGGCTACAGCCGGCAGGTTGTCGTCGACGAGAACTATGTCCTGCGCATCCCCGACGGCCTTGCCCTCGACGCCGCAGCGCCGCTGCTGTGCGGTGGAATCACGATGTACACCCCGCTGCGTCATTGGAACGCCGGTCCCGACAAGTTGGTGGCGATCGTCGGCATGGGCGGCCTCGGCCACCTGGGGATCAAGCTCGCTCACGCGATGGGGGCCGAAGTCACAGTGCTGAGCCAGAGCCTGGCCAAGCGCGACGACGGCCTCCGCTTCGGAGCCGACGGCTACTTCGCAACCCAGGACCCCGCCACGTTCGATGATCTTGCCAACGCCTTCGACCTGATCATCAACACCGTGTCGGCCAACCTCGACATCGATACCTACCTCGGCCTCCTGCGCCTGGACGGGGTCCTGGTCAACGCGGGAATCACCGCCGAGCCCAGCACGTTCCACGTGCCCCTGCTCGGCGGCTCGCGCCGCGTCATCACCGGCACGAAGAACGGCAGCATCGCCGGTACCCAGGAGATGCTCGACTTCTGCGCACAGCAGGGGATCGTCGCCGAGATCGAGACCATCTCAGCGCATCAGACCGACAAAGCACTGGAACGACTGGAGCACGGCGACGTGCGCTACCGCTTCGTCATCGACGCCGCGACCTTCACCGCCTGACGATCAGCAGACTCCTAGGTGGTCAGGTTCAGCCAGGCCCGGGCGATGGCCTGATGTCCTTGGGGAGTGGGATGTACACCGTCCCAGGCGAGCTCGCTGCTGCCGGCGGATTCGGCCTCGTGGCGCAGGATGTCGTTGAGCGGTAGCAACGTGAGACCGAACTCGGTGGCGAGGCTGCGGACTACGTCGATCTTCGGGTCGAGGTCTTCGCGCCATGCTTCTTGATCCGGGCTGACCGGGAGTAGCCAGGGCTCGATCAGGACGATCTGCGCCTCGAGCTTGTCGATAGCGGCGGTGAGCAGTTGCCGGTAGTTCTCCGCGAAGACCTCTGTCGGGGTGGGATCGTCTTCGTCGTAGCGGCGCCACGTGTCGTTGATTCCTATCATGATCGAGAGCACGTCGGGGCGCAGGTCCAAGCAGTCGGGCTGCCAGCGCGCGAGGAGGTCCTTGGTGCGGTTGGCGCTGGTCCCGCGGTTGATGACGTGAACTCCGAGGGGTCTCAGAGCGTCCGCGATCACGCGGACGTAGCCGTGCCCCAACCCCAGTTCGCGGTCGTCGAGGCGGTTGCCGTCGGTCACGCTGTCACCGATGAATTCGACCGTGTCACCGGTCTTGAGTTCGACTGCCACGGGTTCTCCGTTGTTCGTCGGACGGTTGGTCATGGATCGGCAGGCCGGCGGCCATCAGGATGCGGTCCATGAGTTCCTGGGTGGCGAGGCCGCTGCGAGCGTTGTTGTGTGTCACGTCATGGCCGGCGTGGACGGAGTCGAGGAAGTGCCGGGTCTGGGCCGTGAAACCGAGGGTGTCGATGGGGCGGTCGAAACCGGAGGCCGCCGGTGCCAGCTGCTCGACCCGCTCGGTGTCGCCGGCCGCGATGCGGATCTCACCAGGCGCGTTGACGGTGACCGTCTGCCCGTTTCCGTGCAGATCGACGCGTTCGGTCCAGATGCCGCAGCTGCGGTTGCCGATGATGGTGGCGATCTGACCGGAGTCGAATCGCAGGGTCGCCGCCAGGTTCTCCTCCCAGTACGGGTCGTCGAAGGATGCCTCCGCGGTGACGTGAGTGCACTCCCCGAAGAAGAACCTGGCCAGGTCGACCATGTGGATGAGGTTGTCGAGGGAGGCGCGGTAGTAGCGGTCGCGCCGGGTCTTCTGCAGGATGCCGATGGTGGCCGGTGTGGTGGTGATGGCCGTCCTGGCCTTGAGGTATGCCGGCGCGAAGCGCCGGTTGAATCCGACCATCACCGGTACTTGGTTGAGTTCGGCGAGCTGGACGATGCCCCGGGCCTGTTCGACTGTTGACGCGAGGGGCTTCTCGCAGAAGGTGGCCACCTTCCGGGTGATCAGTTTCTCCGCGATGTCGTCGTGGGTGCCGGCAGGCGTGAGGACGAACGCCGCGTCGGGTTCGACCTTGCCGAGCATCATCTCAAGGTCGTCGAACCCCGGCGCGAACCGGTGCCTGGCGAGGACTTCGGACGTGTCGCACAGGCCGACGATGTCGACGTCGTCGAGATCGCGCAGGGTGGGCAGATGGGCGATGCGGGCAATCGTTCCGAGTCCGATGACCACGACTCGGAGGGTGCGGTTGCCGGGCATCACAGCTGCCTTCTCGTGGTCAGGTTCACTTGTCGGTGGCCTTGGCCTGCTCGATCTGCTGGGCAACGACCTTTCCGTACTTGTCCCAGTAGCCGTTGACGGCCGACTTGAGGTCGGTGAGGCTCTTGCGACCGAGGATGTAACCGGTCTGGGTGTCGTAGATGTTCTGCATCGCGGCGGCGCTGCCCTGCGCCGGTACGGCGGCGCTGTCGTACCCGGCCGACGGATTGGGCAGGGCGATGGCGGCGAGCTTCTTCTGCGCCGCCTGCTGCTTGATCAGGTCCTCGGTGGCGACGGCCGTGTCGAACAGGACGAGCGGGCCGTTGGCGAGGCGGTTGATGTTGACGGTCGTCTCGAGGTCGCCGCGCTTCGTTCGCACCGGATTGCCTTTGGCATCGACCGAGTACGTGACGCCCTGCTCGCCGTACTCCTTGTTCAGGAACTCCTTCGTACCGAACGGTGCCGCCAGGTAGTTGAGCATGCTCAGGAGGGCAGGGACGCGATCCTCGTTCCCCTTGCGGATCGCGCTCGTGCCGTAGGTGCCGATGCCAAGCCAGTGCACCGGCTTCGCCCCGTCGGCGCCGAACGGCGTCCGCATGTCGAGTCGCAGGCCCGGGGTCCGTTTGAGCGCGGTGTTCCAGTAGGCCAGGGCATCGTCGATGAACGCGAGCCGGCCGCCCTCGAACGCGCTGGCCTTGGCGGCATTCGTCATAGCCGGAGTGTTGGGATCGTAGACACCGAGCTTCCACAGCTTCTTGGTGTAGTCGACAGCGGCGTACCACTTGTCGCTGAGTGCGGGCAGGGACAGCGCGCCGCCGGCGTCTTCCGCCCAGCCGTTGGCGACGCCGAAGCTCATCAGGAACATCGAGAACGCCACCGGGAATCCCACTCCCGTCTCGCCGCCGAGAGCGTAGATGCCCTTGGAGGGATTGGTGACCTGCTGACACACCGCGGTGAACCCGTCCAGGTCGGTCGGGTCCGCGGTCACCCCCGCGGCCTCCAGCACGGCGACGTTCTTGTAGTTGACGGTTCCGAACAGCGATCTCGTGGTCGGTACCCCGTACAGCCGCCCACCCCAGACCGACGCCTTCCACGTCTCGGTGGGGATGTTGGCGAGGTACGGATAGTCCTTGACCTTG
>NZ_DASRXP010000138.1:0-8321 GCF_035687465.1 Kribbella sp. | reverse complement strand
GGCTGATCCAGCGGATCCGCGGTCGCTCCTCGTCGAAACCGGTCGAGCTGGACCAGCACGGCGTACCGGTTGATCTTTCAGCTACAGAGACCGGGCCGCGGCTCGATCAGCCCGTGAACTCCGCCGTGACCCTGGTCGAGGGGCGGGTGCTGGCCGCTGAGCTGGCTGGCCTGGGGGAGTGGCAGGGAGAGCTCGGCCGGTCGCTGCAGGCGCTGTACGGCTATCTCGACGAGCTGTACGGCGGTCCTGGCTCGTTCACCGAACTGCTGACCCCGGCAGAGCGCGAGCAGGTCGCTGCTGGAGCACCAAGCCGGTAACAGCCTTGCCACAGGGCGGACCTGTGGACGCGGTTGGTACCCAGTGGCCATTACGGTAGGCCCGTGAGTTTCTCGTCCTCCTCTCGTCCCTCGCCCGCCGGCGCCCGCGCTTCAGGCAAGGCGCCAGGCTCGAACCGACTCCCCAGCGGTCGCGAGCGCCGTCCCGCGCTGGCCGCGCTGGCGGTGATCCTGATCCTGCTCGGCGCCGCCGGGTCGGCGCTGATCGCGCTGCGCACCGGCGACCGGGTGAACTACGTCGCCATCACCGCCGAAGGTGGGCTTCCACCCGGGCACAAGATCGTGCAGAAGGATCTGGGCAGCGGCGACCTCGCCGGAGCCACCAGAGCGCTGGTGCCGTACTCCGAGGTCAGCAGCCTGATCGGCCAGTACACGACCACCCGACTGTACGAGAACCAGTACGTGACGTCGGGCAACTTCACCTCGAAGCCGATCCCGGACGGCGGTGCGCTAGTCGGCGTCAGTCTGGAGAACGGCCGCGCGCCGTCCGAATCGATCGAGGCGGATGACATCGTCCGGATCATCCGGGTGCCTGCCGCGAACCAGGACGCGGGCGTGCCGACGGTCCTGGTCGGGGCGGCCGTGGTGACCTCCAGCGAAGGCAAACTCACCGACGCGAAGACGAGTGCGAACACCACGCTGAACGTGACGGTACTGGTGCCGACCTCGGATTCGACCGCGGTGGCTGCCGCGGCCGCCGCGAAGACGCTGGTCCTGGTGAAGTTGTCTAAGGCCACCAAACCCGAGATCTCCCGCGACAGTGGAGCCAATTGATGGCACTCGTCGCATTGGCGAGCGCGAAGGGTTCGCCTGGGGTCACCACTGCCGGTTTGGTGCTTGGCGCGCTCTGGCCGCGGCAGGTGCTGCTGGCCGAGTGTGACCCGTCCGGCAGTGACGTGGCGATCCGGATGACCGCGCCTGGTGGTCAGCCGCTGAACTCCGACCGCGGACTCGTCAGCCTGGCCGCCGCCGGCCGCAAGGGTCTCGGCGACGAGGTGATCCTGGCCCACAGCCAGCAGCTCGACGGTGGCCTGGACGTGATGGTCGGTGTCCGCTCAGCTGAGCAGATCGGTGGCATGGGTGGCCTCTGGCAACCATTGGGCATCTCGTTCAACCAGATGCACAGTGCGGATGTCATTGCCGACTGTGGACGGATCGGACCGGCCTCGCCGCAGCTGCCCGTAGTACAGGCTGCTCGGCTCGTTGTGCTCGTCTGTACTGCGACCGGCTCGTCCGTCGCGCATCTCCGCGAGCGACTGTCGTCCCTGGTTCACCACGTGGATGCGCAGCTGGGAGTCATGGTCGTCGCGGACCCGAAGCGACGCGACGGCGTGAAGCAGGTGTGGTCCGTGCTGGACGCGATGTCCGTGCAGGTCCGGCACCGTTGGCACCTGGCCTACGACCCGGCCGGGGCAGCCTTCTTCGACGGCCGCGGACACGGCCGGCTGGACCGTACTCCGTTGATCCGCACCGCGACCGAGATCGCGGGGGAGATGGCGGCGCTGGTCGGCGGGTCCGCGCAGCACGAGTTCGACATGGCGCAGGCCGCGTTCCCGGCGGGCGCGCACGCCGCGCCTGGGGAGTGGGAGGGCCGGCGATGATCACCGATCAGGAGCTGGTCCGCAAGCTCCGGGTACAGGTCGCCGAGCGGCTGAACGAGCAGCGTCGCCGCGACCAGGCGAACGGCGTACCGCCGATGAGCGCGGAGGACGAGCGCGAGTACGCGCGGTCGCTGATCGTCCAGGTGCTCGAGGACCACGCCCGGTACGAGCTGGCCGAGGGGCGGACGCCACCGACGCCGGAGGACGACGCCCAGATCGCCGGCGCGATCCACTCCGCGCTGTTCGGCGTCGGCCGGCTGCAGCCACTGCTCGACGATCTCGACGTCGAGAACATCGACATCAACGGCTATGACCAGGTCTTCGTGCAGTACGGCGACGGCCGGGAAGAACGCCCCGGCCCGGTCGCGGACAACGACGAGGAACTGGTCGAACTGATCCAGGTGCTCGCCGCCCACGCGGGACTGACGAGCCGTCCGTTCGACTCCGCCAACCCGCAGCTCGACCTGAGGCTGCCCGACGGTTCCCGGTTGTCAGCGGTGATGGGGGTGACGTCGCGGCCGGCGGTCTCCATTCGGCGGTCCCGGCTCGGGCGCGTGTTCCTGCAGGATCTGGTTGCCAACGGCACCATGTCGGAGGACATCGCGTCCTTCCTGCGGGCCGCCGTTGCCGCCCGCAAGAACGTGATGATCGCGGGCGCGACGAACTCCGGCAAGACCACGCTGCTGCGAGCGCTGGCGAACGAGATCCAGCCGCACGAGCGGTTGATCACCGTGGAGCGCTCGCTCGAGCTCGGCCTGGGCGAGTTCAAGGATCTGCACCCGAACGTGGTCGCGTTCGAGGAACGGCTGCCGAACTCCGAAGGCGTCGGCCAGGTCGACATGGCCGACCTGGTCCGCCGCTCGCTGCGGATGAACCCCAGCCGCGTCATCGTCGGTGAGGTCCTGGGCGACGAGATCGTCACCATGCTGAACGCGATGAGCCAGGGCAACGACGGCTCACTGTCGACGATCCACTCGAACAGCTCGATGGAGGTGTTCAACCGGATCAGTACGTATGCGATCCAGGCGTCGGAGCGGTTGCCGATGGAGGCCACCCAGATGCTGATCTCCGGTGCGCTCGACTTCGTCGTCTTCGTCCGCAAGCAGAACGACTACCAGCACGGCGGCACGCTCAGCCGCTACATCGAGAGCGTGCGCGAGGTGACCGGCTGGGACGGCCGGGTGCTGTCCGGCGAGGTGTTCGCACCGGGACCGGAAGGCCGGGCCGCCGCGCACGCTCCGATCGCCTGCATGGACGAGCTCGAACACTTCGGCTACCAGCCGCTGGTGCACGGACGCTGGGCGTGAGGTGAGCTCCGATGAATAGCGATACCTTGCTGGCATTGCTCTGCGGCGCGACGGTCGGTGGCGCTTTGCTGCTGCTCGTCGTCGCGTTGCGCGGCACCGAGCCACGCGAATCGACGCCGTCGCTGTTCAAGCGAGGCAGCACTGTCGAGAGCCGCAAGCAGCTGGTCAGGATCGGCGCCGGAGTCGGTGTCGGTCTGGTCGTCCTCGTGGTGACCCGCTGGCTGGTGCTTGCCGCCGCACTGGGTCTGCTCGCCGCGCTGGCCGACCGGTTCTTCGGCGGTACCGGTGAGGAGCGTCGCGCGATCGAACGGCTGGAAGCGCTCGCGACCTGGACCGAGGCACTGCGCGACACCATCGCCGGCGCGGTCGGCCTGGAGCAGGCGATCCCCGCGACCGCGGTGAACGCCGCCCCGGCGATCAAGCCGGGCCTGAACCTCCTGGTGGATCGGCTCCGGATCCGCGAACCGTTGCCCTCGGCCCTGTTGCGCTTCGCCGACGACCTCGACGACCCGTCGGCGGACCTGATCGTCGCTGCACTGGTGCTGAACGCCCGCCTGCGCGGACCCGGTCTGCGCGAGGTCCTGACCGCCCTGGCGGACTCGGCCCGCGAGGAACTCGACGTACGCCGGAAGGTGGCTGCCGAGCGACGGTCCACCCGCCGGAGTGTCCAGGTGGTGGTCGCGATCACGCTGCTGGTCGCCGCCGCTCTGGTGTTGTTCAACCCGGCCTACGTCGCGCCGTACACGAGCTTCATCGGCCAGTTCGTGCTCTTCATCGTGATCGCCCTGTACGCCGTGGGGCTGGTCTGGCTGCGGCGCCTCGCCAAGATCGAGGTGCCTGAACGATTCCTGATCGGCGGCACCGACCGGCGGGCCCGCAAAGCCGGCGACGACCGGATGGAGGTGGTGGGCGGATGACCTGGGCCTTCATCACGGGCGGCCTGGTGGGCGCCGGCGTGTATCTCTTGGTGCGGTTGTTCATCAAGCCGTCGACCAACGTGCTGTCCACGATCGCGCGGATCGACGCCGGCCGCTCGGGCTATTCGACCGCATCCACCGCGAGCGCCGCGGGAGAGCGTGTTCTCGGTGGGGTCGACAAGGCCCGCGAGACCCTCGGCCGGCGGCTCGAGCACGAGGCGAACGCCCGCGGCTGGCATTTCGGCCGGCTGCGGCGGGACCTCGCGGTGATGAACCAGCCGTTCGCGGCGATGCTGGCGACCAAGGTGTTCTTCGCCCTGGGCGCGATGATCTTCATCCCGATCGTGCTGTTCCTGTTCGAGATGCTCGGCTTCGGCGTTCCCGGCGCGACCCCGGCGATCGTCACCCTGGCCGCGATGACGTTCGCGTTCTTCCTGCCAGACCTGGCTTTGCGCCAGGAGGCGGAGGAGCGGCGGCGTGACTTCCGGCACGTGGTCGGCAGCTTCCTCGACCTGGTCGCGATGAACCTGGCCGGTGGCCGCGGGTTGCCGGAGGCACTGATGACCGCCTCCACGATCGGCGACCACTGGGCGATGGCGAGAATCCGCCAGGCGCTGGCGAACGCCCGCCTGATCGGTATCACCCCGTGGGACGCGATGGCCCGGCTGGGCGACGACCTCGGCGTGGACGAACTCCGCGACCTGGCCTCAGCACTGGCCCTGGCCGGCGACGAGGGCGCGAAGATCCGCGCCTCACTCCTCGCCCGGGCCGCATCACTGCGCCGCAAAGAACTCGCGGACGTCGAAGGAAAGGCAGGAGAACGCTCTCAATCCATGCTGGTCGCCCAGCTGGTGATGTGCGCCGCCTTCATGCTCTTCCTCGGCTACCCCGCCGGCGCCGCCATCCTCGGAAGTTAACCCGCGATGGAACGTGGGCAAAGGGATCCGTGGGCGGAAATGGTCCGTCGTACAGGGCATACTGAGGCCTGATCCGGGGCTCAGTACCAAACAGGGAAGGCAAACCTGATGAACGTGGAAGTGCAGTTCGTGCGCGCGATGGTCGGCTACGCGCTGGCGCGGGCCCACAACCAACGGGCCCGGGCCCGGAGCGGACGCAATGAACTCGGCGCGTCCGCGCTGGAGTGGGCGATCATCTCGGCCATCCTCGTCGCCGCCGCGCTGGCGATCGGCCTGGTGGTGCGCAGCGTGATCGACAAGCGCACAGGCGAGATCCAGAAGGGCTGACGCTTTGTCGCGGGCACCTCGCCGGCGGTCCGAAAGGGGAGCCAGCTCTTTGGAGCTGGCGATCCTCGCGCCGACGATCCTGGCGCTGATCTTCATCTCGATCCAGACCGCCCTCTGGTTGTACGGGCGGTCGGTGGCGCTGAACGCGGCGCAGGAAGGAGTCTCCCGCTTGAGACTCGTTCAGCCGCCCCTCTACAGTCCCGCGCTGGGGGAGAAGGTCCGGGCCGACATCGAGGCGTACGCGCAACAGTTGGGCGGCGGCAACTCTCTCGGCGACGTGGAGGTGCCGCCACCGGCGTACAACGATCCGGAGGGGATGGTGTCGTTCACGGTTAAAGGCAAGACCATCTCGCTGGTACCGGGGCTGGACCTGGACGTCACCCGGACCGCCACCGGCCCGATCGAGCAGTTCGAAGCCGACGACGAGTGAGTGAGGCATGAACCTACTGGGGAAGCACGGCTCGCGCCCCAGCCGTGCGCGAGGGCTTCGCCGCGCCCTGCCCGGTCGCGTCCCGTCGGGTCGCGTCCCGTCGGGCCGCGTCCTGTCCGGTCGCGCGCGGCGGAGTGAGCGCGGCACGATGGCGCTGGAGATGGTGATCCTCGCGCCCATCCTGCTGATCCTGTTCATGTTCCTGCTCGCCTGCGGCCGCTACTTCCAGACCTCGTCCCTGCTCGAGAACGCCGCCCGCGACGGCGCCCGCTCCGCCAGCCAGGCCCGCTCATTGGGCGACGCGCAGACCCGCGTAGACGAGGCAGTCACCCGCACGATGGACCAGGCAGTCGCATCCTGCAAAGCCTCCGCTGCAGGCTCCATCACCACGGCCTTCACCGCCGGTACTCCGCTGTCCGTCGAGGTCACGTGCACCATCGACTACCGCGACCTCGGCCTCCTCGGCATCGGCGGCGACACCACGATCACCAAGCAGTTCTCCTCGTCCCTGGACCCGTACCGCGGTATCCGCGATGGCGACACACCCTGACCGCGGCCGCATCCTCGCCTTCCTGCGAGTAGATGCCCCGCGCAACCACCAGACCCCCGGCCCGCACCGAGGCGCCCTCAGCCCTGCGGTAGCGATCCTCGCCGTGATGATCTTCACCCTGGCCGGCCTCGTCATCGACGGAGGCCGCCAACTAGGCGCCAAGTCCCGAGCAGTCGGCTACGCCCAAGAAGCCGCCCGCGTAGGCGCCGCAGCTATCGACCTCAACGTCAACGAAGCAAAGATCGACACGGCCAAGGCAAACACGGCGGTGGCGGGCTTCTGCGCGCAGGTGACGTCGAACGACTCTGCGGTCACCCAATGCGGAACCACCAAGCTGACAGACGAGGATCTCGCTGTAGAGGTGACGATCAGCAACAAGACCACCTTCCTCGGCATGGTCGGCATCGGCAGCCTCGACGCCCGCGGCACCGGCGAGGCCCACGCCGAACAGGGCATCAAGAAGGCCGACGAGACGCCGCAGATCCCTCCCGTCGTCGTGCTCACCCAGACCGAGGGACCGGGCGCGCCAACCGAAACAGCCGTCTCGCCGCCGATCGACATCCCTTGTCCGACCTGGACGGTCGGCGAGCCGTCGCCGACTCCGGACTTCCCCCTGCCGAACCCGACAACCTGTACGCCGAACGTGACGCCGACCCCGAGTCCCGACCCGAGCGACACGACTGCACCGCCCGAGCCGCCGAATACGAGTAAGCCCACGGAGCCGCCGGGTGGCGGAGGGCCAGGCAACACGGTCGCCCCGCGCCACTCGGCGCCACCGAGTGGCGGGAGATAGCCGGCATGATGCGTCAATTTCCGCTGTCCCTGAAGGAGTCTTCGTCGTGAGAGGTCTAGGCGTTCCCGCGGCCGTGCTGGCCTGCACGCTGCTGCTGGCCGGCTGCGGTGGCAGCGGCAACAACGACGGCGGCCTGCCCACGCCTGCGGACGGCGGTGGTTCGGAGGGGGCGACGGCCACGAGTGAGACTCCTGCACCGAGCACGACGGCGACCGGCAAGCCAAGCAGCCCGGTCAAGACGCCGGCGGCGCCGAAAGCTCAGGTGATTGTTGTTCCCGGGAACTTCGCGGACAACCCTGCCGTCCAAGGGCTCGTTGCGAAGTACCCGATCTACTACAAGGCACTGGTGGACCGCAACGACAAGGTCATCAAGGACACGTTCCCGTCCTTCTTCTACCTGGACGTGACGAACAGCATCCAGCTCGCCAAGTCCAGTGGATGGGTGATGCGTCCGCCGGGCAGCGTGGTGGTGATGAGTGTGGTCCAGCGTCCGTACAAGGTGGTCAGGCTCAACCTCTGTGTATCGCAGCGCACGCAGTACTGGAATCCGAAGGCGAAGAAGTGGGCGAAGGTGGCACCGAAAGGCAAGCCTGAGGTGATCGACATGGTGCAGACAGGGCTGGGCTGGGCGATGTACCGCAAGCTTGAGCCCGAGAAGGCGTACAGCTGCGCCGTTGTACGGTTTCCGGCCTAGGCCAGAACTAGGATGGATAATCAGCGGCTGGTTCCAGGCGCGCGCAAGAAGGGCATGATGCCCCCGCTCGGCGATAACCTGCCAACAGGACGAGACTCAGGAGTGAGGATGCGCAACCGGGTGAGCCGTGGGTTCATTGCCTTGAGCACCGTGCTCGCGCTGCTGATGCTCTGGCCCGCATCGATCGCGAACGCCGACACCATTCACTACCCCCGTGGCGTGTGCAACATGTACGTGAACTCGAACGGGTTCGGTGCCTACTGCAGCGGAGGGTTTCTCGGCGCGAAGAAATCCTCATGGAGCGAGATGCTCGGTCAGAGGCCGTTCGTTCCGTGTCGGGACTTCAAGGTCCCGCAGGGGATCACGATGCCGGCCCCGCCGGAGGGAAAGCAGTGGCGTCTCCGCCTGACGATCGTCGATTACGACCTCCAGGATGCCGATACACCCGGC
>NZ_DASRXP010000137.1:0-4751 GCF_035687465.1 Kribbella sp. | reverse complement strand
CGCTCGGCCCAGAGGGCTCGGACGCTCTCGCCGACGCGTGGTTCGCGGGCGGCCGCGGCAGCGAGGTCGGCGATCAGGGTCGTCGGGGTGGCGGCGAGGTTGGCGGCGATCGCGGTGACCAGGTCGGTGAGGTCGCGGCGGGAATCACCGCTCGGCTCGAACGGAACGTCCTCGCGCAGGTTGGCGATCAGGGCGACGACGAGCTCGGCCTTCGACGCCCAGCGACGGTAGAGAGTGGTCTTCGCGACGCCCGCCTGCTCGGCGACGCGGTCGATCGACAGGCCTTCGTAGCCGCGCTGCCGGATCTCCGCCGCCGCGGCCGCGAGCACCCGCTCCTCGACCCCGACCTCCCGCGGCCTTCCTCGCGTCGCCATCTGAACTTCCTTTCCGCTACTCCGGTGTCGAAATGGAGCTTAGGCGGGCAGTGCGATTAACGCAACCGTAGTAGCGGAAAGGGAGGGCGGACCGCCAGCACTACACAACTTCGCGGCGGGGAGGCCGTTCAGGCGGGGGAAGGCGAGGCGGAGGGCGCGGTTGGGCAGTTGTGTAGTGCTGGCGGTCCGGGGTGTCGGGCGGATGGGGCAGGATCGCGGGGTATGGATGGGTTCGAGGCGATTGCTGCGACGGCGGTGCCGTTGACGGGTGGGTATGGCGGGGAGACCTATGCCGTCAGCGCGGGTGGGGAGGACGCCGTGCTCCGCTTGTACGTGCGGGACCCGGGGCGGGCGGCGGTGGACGTCTCGCTGATGCAGTTGGTGCGTGGGTTGCTGCCGGTACCGCGGGTGCTGGACGCCATGCCCGACCCGATGGACGACGGCGCTCCGCCCTACGTACTGACCGAGCGGCTGCCTGGGATGAACCTGCAGACGTACCTCGAGACTGCTGGGGAGAAGGAACGCGGGAAGGTCGGGGAGCAGTTGGGTGAGCTCCTCGTGCGGCTCAGTGGGATGCCGTTCCTCCGCTTCGGAGGGTTCACCGGGCGTGACCTGGCGATCGAGTCGTTCGGCGCCGGCGGGCTGACCACCTGGCTGGACGACCACGTCGAGGGCATGGGATTCAGTCGCGGCCAGGTCGACAGTCTGTACGGCGTACTGGATCGGGCCGAGGATCTCGCGGACTCCGGGGTGGAACGGTTCTGCCTGGTGCACAGCGACTTCAATCCGAAGAACCTGCTGGTGGATCCGAAGACGGCTGAGCTCACCGGACTGATCGACTGGGAGTTCGCGCACTCGGGATCGCCTTATGCGGACCTGGGGAATCTGCTGCGTTTCTGCACGGATCCGGCGCTGGGGGAGGCGGTTCTGCGCGTAGTACGGGAGACCGGGCCGGATCTCGGGGACCAGTTGCAGGAGCGGGCCCGGGGGGCTGATCTGTGGGCGTTGATCGACTTGGCGGCCCGGCCGGGGCAGAATCCGGTGACGACGGCCGCGCACGCGCTGATGACCCGGATCGCCGACACGGGCACGCTCTCAGGCGGCCGGACGGACTTCGACGTCGTACATTGAGACCAGTGACACGTCGGGAGACCTCGGCGGGTGGCCGGTTTGTACCGGGTACCCCGGGTTGCCCTGCCTTCGTCAATACCCGTATTCTGTGAGATGCGCTATGGGCCCGCGCGACCTCGGACGGAGCAGGCCTGTGCTCGCAGCAGTCGGTGGTGACTCTGTCCTGTTCAGGAAATCCAGCGGTTTGATGCGATCCAACGGTCCATGACGCACCTTTACGACACCATCAGCCCACGGAGCAACCCACCACATGACGGCCAGCATCGAGGCACCTCTCGACCCCGCAGTGCGCACCACCCCGCAGGTAGCGGTCAATGACATCGGGTCGGAGGAAGACTTCCTCGCGGCGATCGATCTGACCATCAAGTACTTCAACGACGGAGACATCGTCGAGGGCACCATCGTCAAGGTCGACCGGGACGAGGTCCTGCTCGACATCGGTTACAAGACCGAAGGCGTGATCCCCTCCCGCGAGCTGTCGATCAAGCACGACGTCGACCCGAACGAGGTCGTCCACGTCGGTGATCACGTCGAGGCCCTGGTTCTCCAGAAGGAGGACAAGGAAGGCCGTCTGATCCTGTCCAAGAAGCGCGCTCAGTACGAGAAGGCGTGGGGCACGATCGAGAAGATCAAGGAAGAGGACGGCGTCGTCACCGGCACCGTCATCGAGGTCGTCAAGGGTGGACTCATCCTGGACATCGGCCTCCGTGGCTTCCTGCCGGCCTCGCTCGTCGAGATGCGTCGGGTCCGCGACCTCCAGCCGTACGTCGGCCAGGAGATCGAGGCCAAGATCATCGAGCTCGACAAGAACCGCAACAACGTGGTTCTGTCGCGTCGCGCGTGGCTGGAGCAGACGCAGTCCGAGGTGCGGATGAACTTCCTCACCCAGCTGCAGAAGGGCCAGATCCGCAAGGGTGTCGTCTCCTCGATCGTCAACTTCGGTGCGTTCGTGGACCTCGGCGGCGTCGACGGCCTGGTGCACGTCTCCGAGCTGTCCTGGAAGCACATCGACCACCCGACCGAGGTGGTCGAGGTCGGCCAGGAGGTCACCGTCGAGGTGCTGGACGTCGACATGGACCGCGAGCGCGTCTCGCTGTCGCTGAAGGCGACCCAGGAAGACCCGTGGCAGCAGTTCGCCCGGACCCACCAGATGGGCCAGATCGTGCCCGGCAAGGTCACCAAGCTGGTGCCGTTCGGTGCGTTCGTCCGGGTGGAGGAGGGCATCGAGGGTCTGGTGCACATCTCCGAGCTGGCCGAGCGTCACGTCGAGATCCCGGAGCAGGTCGTTCAGGTGAACGACGATGTGATGGTCAAGATCATCGACATCGACCTCGAGCGTCGCCGGATCTCGCTGTCGCTGAAGCAGGCCAACGAGGGTGTCGACCCGGTCTCCGACGACTTCGACCCCACGCTGTACGGCATGGCGGCGACGTACGACAACGAGGGCAACTACGTCTACCCCGACGGCTTCGACCCCGAGACGGGCGAGTGGCTCGAGGGCTTCGACAAGCAGCGTGAGGAGTGGGAGCGGCAGTACGCCGAGGCCCACACGCGCTGGGAGGCCCACAAGAAGCAGATCGAGGACGCCAAGACGGCGGACGTCGAGGCCGGCGAGGCGTCGACCTACTCCTCCGCCACCGGCGGCACTGTGGCCCCGAAGGACGACACGCCTGTCGAGGGCGCGCTCGCTTCCGACGAGGCTCTGCAGGCTCTCCGCGAGAAGCTGACCGGCCAGGGCTGATCCACCCGCAGTACCCGAGACCCCCGCACCCCCGTACTGGGTGCGGGGGTCTCGCTCGTCCGGCCCGGAAACGGTTGGAGCGGATTAGGGTGGGCCGATGGACTCCGAATCCGCTCAGAAGTGGCTGGACCGGTACGTCGCTGCGTGGCTCGCCTACGCTCCGGACGACATCGTGGGGCTGTTCAGTGAGGACGTCGCGTACCGCTACCACCCGTACGACGAGCCGATCGTCGGCCGGGATGCCGTCGTCGCATCCTGGCTCGGAGAGAGTGCGTCGGGCGGCGCCTCCACCCGTGACGCACCGGGCACCTACTCGGCCGAGTACAGCCCGGTCGCGGTCGACGGTGACACCGTGGTGGCCACCGGCACCTCGAGGTACAGCGACGTACCGGGCGGACCGGTCGTCAAGACCTACGAGAACTGCTTCATCCTGCGGTTCGACGATGAAGGACGCTGCCGTGAGTTCACCGAGTACTACATCCGCCGACCGTCAGCGGGTTCTCGGTAGGCTGCTGGGGTGCTGAGAGTCGGGCTTACCGGGGGTATCGGGTCGGGGAAGAGCGCGGTGTCGGCTCGGCTGGCTGAGCGGGGCGCTGTGCTGATCGACTCTGACGTGCTGGCGCGGGAAGTTGTTGCGCGGGGCACCGATGGGTTGGCTGAGGTGGTCGAGGCCTTCGGGGAGGTGCTGACGCCCGAGGGGGACCTGGATCGGCCGGCGGTGGGGCGGATCGTGTTCGGGGATGAGGTGGCCCGGCGGAAGCTGGAGGCGATCATTCATCCGCGGGTGCGGGCCCGGGCGGCCGAGATCGAGGCGAGTTCGCCCGCGGATGCCGTGGTCGTGCATGACATTCCGCTCCTGGTGGAGACCGGGCAGGCGGACAAGTTCGACGTGGTACTCGTGGTCGACGTACCGAAGGAGTTGCAGGTCGAGCGGTTGACCGGCGCTCGCGGGATGACCGCTGAGGAAGCGGAAGCGCGGATCGCGAGCCAGGCGTCGCGGGAGGACCGGCTGGCCGTGGCGGACGTGGTGGTGGACAACTCGGGCCCGCTCGGGGACCTGGATCGACTGGTCGACGAGGTCTGGGCCAAGCTGGCGGAACAGGGTCGGTCCGAAGGCCTTCCGTAGGGTGGATCGGAGTGCGCCGGGCGGGCGGTTCAGAGCACGGTCCGGACACGAAAGGGTGACCCTTGCGCGGGAAATGATGATTCCCGGCCTACCTGTACGAGAATCTCTGCGGGTTTCGTCCGGCTCGCCGGCTGCGATGGCCTGACCACCCCTCGGCGCGTTGTCCGCGTCGGTCCGCAAGTCCAAGGTTGGGAGGATGGCGTGGAATGTCCGCGCTGTAGCTCTGACGTTCCCACGGTCTCGCATTTCTGCCATCGCTGTGGCAACGACATGCAGTCCACGGACGTCGGGCGTAAGAAGGCCTACGCGGCCAGACCGGATGAACCGGTGGCCTCGTTCAAGCTCGTCTCCACGATCATGCCGCAGGGCGCAGGCCACC
>NZ_DASRXP010000136.1:0-3561 GCF_035687465.1 Kribbella sp. | reverse complement strand
CGGTGCGAGGGCAGCGGCCAACAGCGGCTTCAGTCGGGGGTCGAGACCTTCGAGGTCGGCCTGGCCCTTGTGGACCCGATGCAGCACGACCTCGAACGGCCCCTTGCCGAATGGGCGTCGCCCGGTGGCCGCGTACGCGACGGTGGCGGCCCAGCCCCACCAGTCGGCGGACTCCGAGACCATCTCGCCTTCGATCAACTCCGGCGCGAGGTAGCCCGGCGTACCGATCACCAGGCCGGTCTGGGTGAGCCGTAGGTCGTCAGCGGCCTGGGCGATGCCGAAGTCGATCATCACCGGCTTGCCGTTGAACATCATCACGTTGCCGGGCTTGAGGTCCCGGTGGATCACTCCGGACGCGTGGATCGCCTGCAGAGACTCCGCGAGACAACCGGCGACCGGCAGCCAGCGCTGCGGAGTCAGAGGCCCTCGCTCGTCTACCTGCTCGTCCAGAGGACGTCCGGGCACGAACCGCGTGACCAGGTACGGCCTGTCGCCCGACAGGTCGTGGTCGAGGATCCCGGCCACTCCTGGGTGGTTCACCTTCTGCAGCGTCGTGGCCTCGCGCTCGAGCCGGGCACGGGCGGTCGGATCGTGCGCCACGTGCGGCCGCAGTACCTTCAGCGCGACCTCTTTGTGCTCGGGTCCCTCGGCCAGGTAGACGACACCCATGCCGCCCTGGCCGAGCCGCCGGATCAGCCGGTACGGCCCCACCCGTTCCTCCACCTCCACAGGAGTGGAAGGCGGTCCCCCTGTCACTGACATGGCATCTACGGTACGTCGGCACGGGCCCACCGGCCCCGACTCGCTCCCAGTGGGATTGCACCGCCACGGACCGTGTTCACCAAGTGGCGCGGCCGGTGCCCTGGGGCGGTAGGCGCCGGCCGCGCCCGGGATCAGCCGGTCACTGGCAGGCTGAAGGACAGCAGGCCTGTGCCGGTCGCGTTGGTGATCCATGGGCCGGCACCGTTGTGGCCCTGGTAGATCAGATTGGTCACGCCTGCTGCAGGTCCGGACAGGGTGAGCACGAGCTTGCCGCCCGGCTGGTAGGCAACCGACGACACAGTGACGGCTGCACCGTCCACCCGGAAGTCCGCGGCGACTCCGGCATCCACAGTCAGTGGATCGGTGGACCGGAGTTGCACAGTGAGCTCTGACCCGCTTGCGGCGACACCAGCTGGGTTCGGCGGAGCCACACCCGCTGACGGCCCGCCGTACAGGTCTCTGGCCAGTACTGCGTACGTGTGGTCGCCCATGTCTCGGTATCCCCCGAGATAGGAGTAGTGGCAGCCGTCATGGCCGGACAGGCCGTTAGTGGACAGCAGAGTCACGCCCTGGCTGTCTCCGAGTTGGCGCTGGGCCTCTCGCAGGTTGATGGCGGTCGTGTTGCCGCAGGGCGACGTGCGGACCTGGTACACGTAGTACCTGCTGCCCCCGGAGATCGCACCGCCGAACTCGGAGCGCCAGTCCTGCAGCAGTGAGGTGAAGCCGGCGACGTGTACCGCGGCGTTGTCGTTGTCGGACTCGCCCTGGTACCAGAGCACTCCCTTGACCTGGCTGATCACTCCCGCTGCTTGCAGGCGTTGCCGCAGCCGGCCGTAGTTGGTGTTGAGGTCGCTCGGGTTCGCGTCGTTGCGCTGGAAGAACTGGATCGGCTGACCACCGTGCGCGCCGTTGAAGAGCGCGACCGGGACCTTGTTGGTGTCCACGATCCGCCGGGCCATCCGGATCGCCCACTGGCCGACCGACCCCGACTGCGTGGTCACGTCACCGGTCGCGTAGTGCCAGACCCGGTCCGCGCCGGAGATGGTGCCGTCCGAGGTCGACGTCCCGAAGCTCCGCAGATAAGGCGATTCCTCCACATTCGCCGCACCGTTGAACTTGAACGCCTCCGCGTTGGATTGCCCCTGCACTACGAAGACGTCGCCGGAGACAACGCCTTCCCGCCGGGCCACCACCCGGTCGATCCCCGGGCCGGTCGCGCGCAGTTCGAACGTGTACTCGTGCAGACCGGCCGTGATCCGCGGGGTGAAACGGAAGCTGCTCGCCGAGGAGTTGAACGTCTCCGTCCTGCCGTTGCCGATCACCTTCAGCTGCACCCGCTTGACCCGCGGATCCGTGATCCGTCCGGCCACCGGGGCCACGGCTCCGTTCCGGCTGTCGCGGGGGAGGAGTTGCCGGTCCTGCGGCGATTCGGTCACCGCGACGAGCGAAGTACGGACGAAGGCGGTCAGTTTGCGTTGTGAGTAACGGTTCGCGTTGTTCGCGAAGGTCCAGTCCGGCTGGCCGCCGGAGTTGGTGCCGATACCGAGCGAGAGCAGGCTGTTGTCCGACTCGGTGAAGGTGTTGATCGCGAACACCTGTTTGGCCGCGAGGTTCGACGGCCGGGTCGGGCCGATCTGTGACACCTGGAACGAGCCGTAGCCCAGCGGTGAGGTCGGGTTGTCGTCGACGTCGAAGGTGATCGGCGAGGCGTTCGCGACCTGGGTGCTGGCGCTTTCCTGGTACTGGTTCGGCCACATCTCCAGGTAGCCGGTCTGGCCGGAACCGCTGGTCACGCTGGGCACGTTCGAACGGACCTCGAGGTCGCCGACCCGCTGACGGACGAGCTCACCAGGGCGCGTCGGCAGCCCGATCCGGCGGGCATCGTCGGTGAACGGCTCCATCGCCGTCCACACCCACTGCGGACCGTCGGGTCCGTTCAGCTCGACGCAGTAGCCGATCCGGTCGAAGTTCGAGCCGATCTCGGCCGTGCGGTCGAGGCTGTACGGCGGGGTTTCGTTCAGGAAACTTGCCCGTTCGGGCAGTTCGAGCTGTAAGACCGGGGTGAAACCGGTCGCGGCCACGTCGCAGGAGGTGGTCGCCTCCGGCAGGGCGGAGGCAGGTGAGACCACAGCGACCAGCGAGGCTGCGGTGGCGGCGACCGTGGTGAGGATGGTGACGGTCGAGCCGGGGTCGAATCTTCGGGCGCGGACGGGCGCGGTACGAGGCATGGCGGACCTCCAAAGGCGGGACTGACTCCACCATGGGTAGCGAATCGATCACTCCTGGTGCGAGCTTTCTGCGCCCAGCGGTGCGATCCCTGCGCTCAGTGGTTAGTCTTCTCCCCGGACGGTACGACGGGGAATGCCGCGTCGCACCGGCTGATTTCCGCCCGGACAATCACAAACCAATGTCCCCATCCCCCTGACAATGTCGATTCCGACGCACTACCTTGAGCAGGGTCATTGGGGACTCCGAAGGAAGAAGGCAGTATGTCTGCGGTGGACAACGTCGATGTGGGCGGGTTCTGGGAGAACGGCTGGACGATCGTGCGCGGGGTGTATTCCCGTGACGACATCAAGCGGTTGCGGGAGTCGGCGCATTGGTCGCGGAAGAATTTTGGTGGGGATCTGTTGGCGAACCCGCGGTTGCGGGAGGTGCTGACGGATGGGAACTTCGTGAAGATCGCCCGGCAGATCCTGGGTGAGGACAAGATCGTGTACTCCGGTGACAGTGCGTTCACGGTGAACGGGGTGCAGCGGGGGTTCCACAAGGACAACGCGGATCGGGTGGATCCGAACG
>NZ_DASRXP010000135.1:0-7377 GCF_035687465.1 Kribbella sp. | reverse complement strand
GCCCGGCCGGGAGATTCCGGTACCTGACCGGGAGGTTACTGAGTGCTGGACGTCCGGGACACCCCCTGCCGAACCACCTAGCGGAACGCGCGCACCACCAGGCGGACCAGCCAGTGAACCACCCGGCCGATAGCCGCCTGCTCGACCGATACCGCCCTACAGACCGGCATCGGCCCAACGACCCGGCATCCGACCCGCCGGGCCTACCGCCGATAGCAGGTTGTTCGACCGATAGCGCCGAGTAGGCCGCCATCGGCCACACAGCCCGGCAGCCGACCGCCCACACCACCGGGCCCGGCGTGGACCCCACCAGCCACCCACCGCGAACCCACAGTTTCGGGGGTTATCCCCTGAAACCGTGGGGTGGCGCGCAGTATCCACGCTGACAACCCACGGTTTCAGGGGATAACCCCCGAAACTGTGGGTTCGCCAGAAGGGGACTCGCACAATTCCGCCCGAGGGCACCTGTGCCCGGCGGAACCACCGGAACCGGCTCCACATCAGCCCCCAAAACAACCCGGGCGGGTGGGACCACGGAAGCAGCTCACACCTCCGCGCGGGATCCGCGTAGCTGCGTCCTTCCCTGGTCGACGTGGTGCGGGTCAAGGGTCGAATTTGTTCGATCGCCGAAGGCGACGCCAAAGGCGCCCTTGACGCGCACCACGTCGACTAGCACACTCCCGCAGCGGAGACCGCGCAACCACATCACCAATGCACCCGGTGCAACCACCCCGCCAGTGCGGCGCAACCACAGCACCAACGCAATCACAGTCCCGTTGCCGGGGCGACTTCGTGATCGGCAGGCCGGCGGTCGCCCGGGTCAGACAGTTGCTGACGGCAACCACCTTGGGGAGCGCCTGCCACGGGATGCCCAGCGGGTCGGCGTACTAGGTGGGTAGGTGGGTTCGGATCAGGGCGGCTTGGGCTGGGAGTAGGGCTAGTTCTTCTGGGGTCAGAGTGATGTTGGCGCCTCGGGCGGTGAGGGCTGCTTCTAGGCCAGACGTCGGGTCTATCGAGTGCGCCAAATAGCTGGACAGGGCTTCGCGGAGTAGTGGGGAGAGCTCGGCCCACACCGGGTCCAGCGCTACCTGGGCAAAGATGATTGCGGTCATGGCGACGTCGAATTCCGGTGTGCCTTCCTCGGCGTTCCGCCAGTCGATCACCATCGGGCCGTCGGGCGTGAGGATGACGTTTTCTGGGTGGAGGTCGCCGTGGACGACTACCTTGCCGGGGGTGCCGCTGGGGGCGGGGATGGCATGGAGGCGGCGGTGCAGGTCTGCGTGCATTCGGCCGAGTGCCACGGGGCCGATGTCTCCGGCGAGCGCCGCGTCCGCGAGGGTGGGGCCGGTCAGGCGTTGGATGACCATGTCGGGGCCGTTCACGTCGCGGACCGCCGGCACCGGGTAGTCGTACTTCGCGACCCAGCGCATGAAGTCCGCTTCATCCCGGACTGGGTAGCCGTTGCGGTAGCGGCGCAGGACCCAGTCGTCGTCGACGGAGTAGACGTCGGCGTCCCGCCCGGACGCGAAAGGCTCGGCGTCGGGCGGAAGCACGTGATCAGCCGGCCCGGAAGCCATCTGGAGCAAGGATCCGGGCGAGTTCGCGGCCGAGCGCGGCTGGCACTAGTTGACCTGGCAGCCGGTGGTGGCGGGCTCCAGGGGTTTGGCGCCGAGGGTTGGCATGCCGAGCATGACGCCGGGAGTTGACGAACCGGCCGGGGCATCCTGGGCTGCTTCCCAGGCGTCGCCGGCCCGCGTCCGGCGTACTGCGCCGAAGAGGTCGGCGACAAGGTGGTGTGGTGCCGCGTAGGTGATCTCGACTGTTGCCATGTCACCCGGTCGCGGACGCTCGACACCCTCGGGCAGCGCGAAGTGGACCAGGCGGTTGTCGCGGGCGCGACCCGAGAGGCGGTGGGTGGCGGCGTCCTTGCGGCCCTCCCCCTCGGCGATCAGGACCTCGACGGACCGGCCGACGACCAACTTGTTCTCGGCCCAGGCCATGTCGTCCTGCAACGCGACCAGTCGCTCATAACGCTCCTGTACTACGGCCCGCGGCACCTGATCCTCCATCGACTCGGCCGGGGTGCCGGGGCGCTTGGAGTACTGGAAGGTGAACGCGCCGGCGAAGCGGGCCTGCCGGACCACGTCGAGCGTGCCCTGGAAGTCTTCCTCGGTCTCCCCCGGGAACCCGACGATGATGTCGGTGGTGATCGCGGCGTCCGGCATCGCAGTACGGACATCCTCGATGATCTTGAGATAGCGATCGCGACGGTACGAGCGGCGCATCGTCTTGAGGATCCGGTCCGAGCCGGACTGCAGCGGCATGTGCAGGGACGGCATCACGTTCGGGGTCTCGGCCATCGCCTCGATCACGTCCGCGGTGAAGTCGCGCGGGTGCGGCGAGGTGAACCGCACGCGCTCCAGGCCCTCGATCGAACCACAGGCCCGCAGCAGCTTGCCGAACGCGAACCGGTCGCCGAACTCCACGCCGTACGAGTTCACGTTCTGGCCCAGCAGCGTCACCTCGAGCACACCCTCGGCGACGAGCGCCTCGACCTCGGCGAGCACGTCACCCGGGCGGCGGTCCTTCTCGCGGCCGCGCAGCGCCGGGACGATGCAGAACGTGCAGGTGTTGTTGCAGCCGACGCTGACCGACACCCAGGCGGAGTACGGCGACTCGCGGCGGGTCGGGAGCGTCGACGGGAAGACGTCCAGTGACTCGAGGATCTCGACCTGGGACTCCTCCTGCACCCGGGCGCGCTCCAGCAGCACGGGCAGTGAGCCGATGTTGTGCGTCCCGAACACGACGTCCACCCAGGGCGCCTTCTTGGTGATCGTGGCCCTGTCCTTCTGCGCCAGGCAGCCGCCGACGGCGATCTGCATGCCGGGCTTCTTGGCCTTCACCGGAGCCAGGTGACCGAGGTTGCCGTAGAGCTTGTTGTCGGCGTTCTCGCGGACCGCGCAGGTGTTGAACACGACCACATCGGCCTCGTCACCCTCGGGCGCGCGGACGTATCCGGCATCCTCCAGCAGGCCGCGAAGCCGCTCGGAGTCATGCACGTTCATCTGGCACCCATAGGTGCGGACCTCGTATGTACGCATAACAGCCACC
Source organism: Kribbella sp. (assembly GCF_035687465.1). Taxonomy (NCBI): domain Bacteria; kingdom Bacillati; phylum Actinomycetota; class Actinomycetes; order Propionibacteriales; family Kribbellaceae; genus Kribbella; species Kribbella sp. Next base: position 4,266 of record NZ_DASRXP010000135.1, on the reverse strand, counting down.
AAGAGTACGTCCGATGGTGGACATTCCCCTACCTGGGATAGGGCGCCTGCAACCCCTGACCCCGGCACCGGCGGCAACAACCATAGAGCCCATGAACAGTTCACGACGTCAGTTCCTCGCCCGTACGGCCGTCGGCGCCGCTGTGGTCGCCGGTGGCTCCTTCGCCGCCGGCCCGGCGTCCGCCCTGATCAGCCCGCTCGCCGGAGTCGGCAACACCCCCATCACCGCGCTCACGAACGCGACCGTGATCGACGTGGCCACCGGCCGCCGGAACCGGCACCAGACCGTACTGATCAGCGGTGACCGGATCATCGGCGTGGGCCGGAACCTGCCGGTCCCCCGCGGCGCGACCGCGATCGACCTGACCGGCAAGTTCGTGATTCCCGGCCTGGCCGACATGCACGTGCACGCGCTCGACACCGATCGCGTCGACCCGGCTCTCCAGCTGGCGAACGGCCTCACCACCGTCCGGGTGATGTCCGGCGACCCGCGTGCCTACGACTGGCGCGACCGGACTGACGCCGGCACCCTGCTCGGACCGCGGATGGTGGTCGGCAGCCAGATCATCGACGGCGACCCGACCCTGTGGGACCCGAATCTGATCAAGGTGCTGGTCGTCCAGGACGAGGCGACCGCCCGGGCCGCCGTACGGCAGGTGAAGGCGGAGGGCGCGGACTTCGTGAAGGTCTACTCGCGCCTCAGCCCAGCGGCGTACCGGGCAATCCACGACGAGGCGCGCAGGCAGGGACTGACGGTCGCGGGCCACGGCCCGGACAAGGTGTCGATCCCCGAGGTCGCCGCAGCCGGGCAGCGCAGCATCGAGCACATTCACGCGATCGGCCTGTCGGTCTCGAGTCAGGAGGCCGAGGTACGCCGCCGACTGCTGGCCATCACCCTGAAAACCGGCGACTACAACGCGTGGTTCCGCCAGTTGCACCCGATCGAGTGGCTCGCTGCCAACACCTACAGCAAGTCCCGGGCGGCTGACGTCTTCGGCCAACTGAAGCGCCGGGACACCCGCGTCACCCCCACGCTCACGATGCACCGCGTCCTGGACATGCCCGACTACACCGCTCCGGATCCGGCCACGCTGAAGTACGTCAGGGCGGACACGATGGGCACCTTCGAGTACGTCCTGGAGAACCTCTACAAGGCGAACCGCCCGGCCGAGGAGATCGCCCGCCAGCAGCAGATGTGGGCCTACCGGCAGCGCTTCGTCAAGGAGCTGTTCGCCCATGGCGTCCCGATCCTGACCGGCACCGACACCGGTACGCCGTGGATGGTGCAGGGGTTCGCTCTCCATGACGAGCTGGAGTTGCTCGTCGGAGCCGGCGCCACTCCCCAGCAAGCGCTGCGCGCCGCAACCGTCGAACCCGCGAGGTTCCTCGGGATGAGCGACGACCTGGGATCCGTCGAGCCGCGGAAGATCGCCGACCTGGTCGTCCTCGACGCCGATCCCCTGACCGACATCCGCAACACCCGCCGGATCCACTCGGTCATCACCCGCGGCCGAGTCATCTCCCCAACCGCCCGAACCCAACTACTCGCCGACGTAGAAGCAGCCGTCCAAGAACCCGCAGCCGCAGGCGCCGTCGTGGCAGGTGGCTGCTGCGGCACACACCGCCCCCACAGCTAACACCAGCAAGCGGAAGACACCCGCGAGATGCCCCGATCCTGCACACCAACGGGGGTGCGCAGGATCGGGGCGCAGCGTGGGCCCGGCCGGCCCTGGGGTTGCCGGGGCCGGCCGGGCGTAGTGCGGGTTAGTAGATGTTGGAGGGGCGGACCATGCCTTCGGCGAGGTCGCCGAAGCCGGGGGCCATGATTGCGCCTGGGTTGCCGAGGATCTCCTCGACTACGGCGGTCTCGGTGGTGATGAGGAGGGCCGCGATCGAGGCCGCGCTCTCCAGCGCTGCCCGGGTGACCTTGAGCGGGTCGATCACCGCTTGCTGGAACATGTCCGCGTACTCCCCGGTGAGCGCGTTGAAACCGTGCCCGAGCGGCAGTTCCGCGACCCGTGCGACGACCTCGTCACCGTCGTACCCGGCATTGATCGCGATCCACCGCAGCGGCTCCGGCAGCGCCCGCCGGACCACCTCGCGACCGATCGCCTCGTCTCCGGTCAGCTCGACCTTCGAGACCACGTCCAGCGCCTGGACCAGAGCGGTGCCACCACCAGGTACGACACCCTCCTCGAGCGCTGCCCGGGTCGCCGCCAGCGAGTCGTCGACCCGCAGCATCCGCTCCTTCAGCTCCACGCTGGTGGCGCCGCCGACGCGGATCACCGCGACCTTGCCGGCCAGCCGCGCCATCCGCAGCTGCAGGCTGTCCTGGTCGGCCTCGATCTTGGCGCGCTCGAACTGCTTCTCCAACTGGGAGATCCGCGCTTCCACCAGTCCCCCGTCGCCGTGACCGCCGACGATCGTGGTCGCGTTCTCGGTGATCGTGATCCGGTCACAGGACCCCAGCAGCTCCCGAGTGACATCCTGCAGGTCCAGCCCGGTGTCCTTCGCGATCACCTGGCCGCCCAGCGCGGTGGCGAGGTCCTCCAGCTCCGCGATCCGCCGGTGCCCAAACCCGGGAGCGTGCACGACAACGGACCGCATCGTGTTGTGCATGTTGCCCCCGACAAGCAGCTGCAGGGCAGGCCCGTCGACATCCTCAGCCAGCACTACGAGGGGCCGCTCCGCGCGCTGTGCCACCTCGAGCGTCGGCATGATCTCCTGGACCTGCGTGATCTTCTTGTTCGTCAGCAGGATCAGCGGGTTGTCGTAGACGGCCTCCATCCGCTCCCGGTCCGTGACCATGTACGCCGACACGTAGCCGTGGTCGAACTCGATGCCGTCGACAACCTCCACCGACATCCCCAGCGTGTCCGACTCCTCGGTCGTGACGACGCCGTTGCGCCCGACCCAGTCGACGGCGTCGGCGATCACCTTGCCGATCACCTCGTCATCACTGGCCGCGAGGGTCGCGATGTGCTGCAACTCCTCCCGGCCGCCGACATCGGCCGCCCGCGACCGCAGCGTCTCGATCACCACCGGCACGGTCTGCTCGATCCCGCGCCGGACCCGCATCGGGTTGGCGCCGGCGTCGACGGCGCGCAGTCCTTCCCGGACCATCGCCTGGGCGAGCACCGTGGCCGTGGTGGTGCCGTCGCCGACGACACCGTTGGTCTTCATCGCCACTTCCTTGACCAGCTGGGCGCCCATGTTGGCGAACGGCTCGCGCAACTGGATCTCCCGGGCGATTGTGACGCCGTCGTTGGTGATCGTGGGCGGGCCGGTCAGCTTCTCCAGCACCGCGTTGCGGCCTTTCGGCCCCAGCGTCACTTTGATCGCGTCCGCCAGTGCGTTCACCCCGGACTCGAGCAGCCGTCGGGCGTCGACGTTGAACCGCAGTTCCTTAGCCATTGGTCAGTTACCTTTCGCGCGTCACGGGATGAGAATCGCCCGACCGCGGACCAGGCCGTGGTCGAGGTCGTCGATCGCCTGCTGGAATTCGTCGAGCGGGTACTTCGTGGTGTGCAGCGCGACCTTGCCCTGGGCCGCCAGCACCATCAGGTCCTGCAGGTCGTTGTACGAACCGACCAGGTTGCCGATGAAGTTGATCTCGGTGGAGATCACGTCGATGGTGGGGACGTCGAGGTTCTCGCCGTACCCGACGACGTAGTAGTTGCCGGCCTGGCGCAGCATCGCGATGCCGTCGGCGGTGGCGCCGCCCTCGCCGACGAAGTCGACCACGGCCTCCGCGCCGTTCCCGCCGGTCAGCTCCGAGACCTGCGCGACCTGGGTGCCGTCGGCAACGATCCCCTGGTCCGCACCGATCTCCACCGCGAGCCTGACCGCCGCCGGGTTGCTGTCGACCACGACCAGGGTCGCGGCCGAGATCGCCTTCAGCACCTGGATCCCGATGTGTCCGAGTCCACCGGCGCCGATGATCACGCAGACGTTCCCCGGCCGGAGGGCACGGGCCGCCTTGGCCGCCGCGTGGTACGCCGTCAGGCCGGCGTCGGCGAGCGCCGCGACATCCGCCGGCTCCAGCGAATCATCGATCCGTACTACGCTCCGCGCCGTCGTCAGCAGGTACTCCGCATACCCTCCGTCGGTGTCGATGCCCGGGAACTTGCTGGACTCGCAATGCACATCGTCACCGGACCGGCAGGCCCGACAGAGCCCACACGTGATCAAGGGATGCAGGATCACCTTGTCCCCGACCCGAACATTGCTGACCGCACTGCCGACCGCGTGCACCCAGCCGGCGTTC
>NZ_DASRXP010000134.1:0-2507 GCF_035687465.1 Kribbella sp. | reverse complement strand
GACCGGGTCGCAGCGTGCGGATGTGCCTGCGGGGACCCGGCTGCGCGTGCGGGTGATCAACACCGACAACGCGATCGTGCGGGTGGGGATCGTGGGCGCGCAGTACAAGGTCGTCGCGGTCGATGGCCGCGATCTGCACGGGCCGACGCCTGTGAGTGCGGCCTTTCCGCTGGCTGCTGGTGCCCGAGTGGATCTCGACGTGACTGTGCCGACCTCTGGGGCGCTGCGGTTGGACGCGGGCTCCGCTGCGGTGTCGCTCGCGATCGGGCCGCCTGGGTCCGAACCGCCTGGAGATGCCTTATCTGCTGAGACTTTGGACCTACTGAGCTACGGTACGGCGGCTCCGCTCGGGCTGGATCCGTCGAAGGCCAACCGTGTCTTCGAGTACCGGATCGGACGGCGACCGGGATTCCTGGACGGAATACCGGGGCTTTGGTGGACGATCAACGGGCACAAGTTCCCGGACGTACCGATGTACATGGTCGCCGAAGGGGACGTGGTCCGGATGACGATCAGCAACTCGTCCGGCCAAGCACATCCAATGCACCTCCACGGCCACCACGCAGTAGTCCTCTCCCGCAACGGCGTCCCCTCAACCGGCTCCCCGTGGTGGGTGGACACCCTCGAGGTCGGCGACGACGAAACCTACGAAATAGCCTTCCTGGCCGACAACCCCGGCATCTGGATGGACCACTGCCACAACCTCCCCCACGCCTCCCAAGGCCTAATGACCCACCTCATGTACGAAGGCATCACCACGCGGTACCACATTGGCGGAGACGCCGCTAACGAACCCGAATAGCCCGCGGTGCACGGCGGGATCGGGATCCGTTGGTGGCTCGTGCGCCCGCTGGCGGGAGTGCCAAGGGGTGGCGATGTAGCGAACGACAGGAGGATGTCGCCGGCGTGGGCGTTACAGAGATGACGCTGAGGCAGACCTAGCAAGTGCGTGGCGACTACCTCCTGTCCTTCGCTACACCGGATGAGGGTGTCGGCCAGTTCGTTCGACAGATCCGGAGCCACAACCGGCACGCCTCGGGCGAGCGGCCCTGGGGGACCGCATACTGCTGGCATGTACGGGATGACGATGTAGGTGGACGACTACTACCTGCATGGGCGCCAGCTCGCAGTGCTCCTGGCGTTCTTCGGCTCGGTCTGCGGCCTGCTGGTGCTGATCGGCTGGTTCACCCGCCCGAGCATCCTCTGGGACACCCCGGAACTGGACGCCGCCATCGCGGGATTCGCCTGCTACCCGGCGAGGTTCCTTGTCGAGAAGCGTCCCTGGTGGCGCCGCCTCGGAGGCCACGGCCTGCAGGTCGTCGCCGCCGCGGACATTCCCCGAGCGCTCCGCCGAGTCCGGCGCGGCGTGCTGGCGGACCGCATCAAGATCGCTTGCGGGGCACTGGCAGTAGTCCTCGGACTCACCTTGCTTCCCCTCACGATCATGGGCGAAGGCAACCCAGCAAACGTCTTCTCCACCACCATGGACTGGAGCAACCCGTGGACCGACTATCTGATCGTCTTCGGGATCAGCCTGGCGAGCGGCGCCCTGGTTGCCTGGCCACTCCTGGCGACCGTCCGCTACCCACGGGACGCGCGCCGCGCACTCGCGCAGATCCAATCGGTCGCCGCGACGGCAACCGTGGTCGAGATCCAGCTATCGCGGACCGACGACGAACCCACTGACCCACGGCTGTTCCTCAAGGTGGACGACCAAACCTGGCGCCTGGTGGTCGAACCGTTCGAGCCCGTGGCCCTAGAAGTAGGAACCCAGCTGCCACTGGCCGGCGACCTCCAGCACCGCGGCTGGGTCGTCTGCCTAACCACCCCACCCCTAAAACCAACAGAGCCAATCGAACGCCGCGGCGCCTGATCAGGCGGCGTTCCGTCGTCGCGGCACACCCATCAACCGGCCCGATGACGCCGCTACCAATGCCTTCGGTACCACAGCTGTTGATTGAGCCGCGACCCACGATAGGAGCGCGATACGAGGTCAGGCTGAAGTGATTGCTGTTGGCAATAGTTTGGTGCTGAGGCGTTCGGCGTTGTGGAGGTGGAGGGCGGCTATGCGGGCGCAGGCGGCGTCTATGGCGGCTCTTTGGGAGTTGTAGTGGCCGTACCAGTACGGGTCGTCGGGTTGGGGGTCGCCTTGGTCGTCGATGTCGGCGTACCACTCGTTGCCGGTGCGGAAGATCCTTGCGTGCAGGTGGATCTCGGTACCGTTCATCGCCCGTGTCTCCTGGAGTGAGAATCGTGCGTGCCCACTTCCATGATGTGACTGCCAACCGCGAGAGCCAGCAACGACACGCGGGGACTATTGCACGAGCACGGTGATGCGCTGGGCGCTGTTATTGGCGAAGCCGCCGCGGTTCCACGGGGCTTCCACGGGTTGCGCGCGTCCGCTCTCGTCGTATGCACGGACCGTGAGGACGTGCTCACCAGGCTGCGCGTCCCAGTCGAACGAGAAGCCTCGCCAGGCGAGATCGTCGTTGCCAGTGGCATCGAGT
>NZ_DASRXP010000133.1:0-21547 GCF_035687465.1 Kribbella sp. | reverse complement strand
ACCAGCGGAGCCAGCGGCAGCGTGATCTTGTCGCCGACGCCGCCGGTCGAATGCTTGTCCGCCGTCGGCCGGGACAGCTTGGCGAAGTCCATCCGCTCGCCCGAGGCGATCATCGCCGCGGTCCAGCGGGCGATCTCGCGCCGGTTCATCCCGTTCAGCAGGATCGCCATCGCCAGCGAGGACATCTGCTCGTCCGCCACGTCGCCGCGGGTGTAGGCGTCGATCACCCAGTCGATCTGGCCGTCGCTCAGCTCACCGTGGTCGCGCTTGGTGCGGATCACGTCGACCGCGTCGAAGCTCACAGGTCCTCCAGAAACTCAGGCCCGAACGCCTCGGGCAACAGCTCACGTAGCGGCCGGCTGCCGGTAGCGCATTCCACTTGTAGGTCAGGGCCGCCGTGCTCGTGCAGCAACTGGCGGCACCGTCCGCACGGGGTCAGCAGTTGCTCGTTGTGGTCGACACAGGTGAACGCGACCAACCGGCCACCACCGCTGGCGTGCAACTCGGAGACGAGGCCGCACTCGGCGCACAGGGTCAGCCCGTAGGAGGCGTTCTCGACGTTGCACCCGGCAACGATCCGGCCGTCGTCGACATACGCCGCGGCGCCCACCGGGTACCCGGAGTACGGCGCATAGGCGCGGCGCATCGCCTCGACGGCGGCCGCCCGCAGCGTCAACCAGTCGAACTCATTCGGCGACGTAGGGCTCACCGTCCGCCTTCGGTGCTCTGACCCGGCCGACCAGACCCGCGACCGCGATCACCGTCGCCAGGTAAGGGGCCATCAGCAACAACTCGCCCGGGATCGGGGTCTGGATGATCTGCAGCTGGGACTGCAACTGGGTGGCGAAGCCGAAGAACAGGGCGGCCACCATCGCCCCGATCGGATGCCAGCGGCCCATGATGAGGGCGGCCAGCGCGATGAACCCGTTGCCCGCGGTCATGTCCTTGCTGAAGGATCCCGCGTAGCCGACCGTGAAGAAGGCGCCACCGAGCCCGGCGAGGACCCCGGCCCACAGGACCGCGGAGTACCGGACGCGCTTGACCTTGATGCCGACGGTGTCCGCGGCCTTGGGGTGCTCGCCGACCGCGCGGACCCGCAGGCCCCACCTGGTCTGGAAGAGCACGAAGGTGACCACGGCCACCGCGAGGTAGGTGAGGTAGACGAGGATCGTCTGGTTGAACAGGATCGGGCCGAAGAACGGGATGTCGCCGAGACCGGGGATCTTCACCGCGGACAGGACATCCGGCGTGTTGAGGGACTCGGCATCCTCCTGCAGGAACTGGTCGAACAGATACCCGGTGATGCCGGAGGCGAACACCACCAGCACGACCCCGAGCACCACCTGGTTGACCAGGTACTTGATCGAGAACACCGCCAGCAGCGCGGCCATCAGGACACCGGTCAGCGCCGCGGCGATCAGAGCCGCGGCCGCGCTGCCCGTCGTACTGGAGACAACTGCCGCGGTGAAGGCTCCGACCAGGAACTGGCCCTCGATCGCGATGTTGATGACACCCGCGCGCTCACACAGCACGCCGGCCAGCGCGCCCAGGATCAGCGGGGTAGCGAAGTTCAGCGTGCCCTGGAACTGGTTGGCCAGCGGGAAGGTCTTGCCCGCGGCGGCCCAGCACAGGAAGGCCCCGATGAAACAGACCCCCAGTACTGCGGCCAGCCAGCCGGCGTACCGCTGCGGGACGCGGCGCAACACATACGCCACCGCGGCCAGCACGCCGAGCGCACCGAGCAGGATCGCGACTGGTTGCGCGGGAACACCCACCAGGTTGTTCTGCAGATCGCCCGAGACCAGCTGGAACGTCGCGTCGCCGTTGCCGGTGCCGATCGCCAGGCCGAGGCCGATCAGCGCGAACACGACCATCAGGCCGCCGACCCGCAACCGGCGGGTCCGCTCGGCGGGAGCCTCGATCTGGGGCGGGGCGGGAGCCCGTACCGGCTCGGTTGTCGTCTCGCTCATCCGTTCCAGCCTTTCGCGAGGACGGTGCCGGTACCGCGTTCCTTCGGCAGGAACCGGAAGACCGAGCGCACCAGCGCCGGAGCCGCGACGAACAGCACGATCACGGCCTGCAGGACGGTGGTCAGGGTCAGCGGCGTCTGCGTCTGCAGTTGCATCTGGAGACCGCCGGCGTTCAGGGCTCCGAAGAGCAGGCCCGCCAGGACCGTGCCCAGCGGAGTACCGCGCCCCAGCAGGGCGACGGTGATGGCGTCGAAGCCAACCGACGCGGCCACCCCGTCGGTCAGCGGGAGATCCGTTCCCAGCACCTGCTGGGTGCCGGCCAGACCGGCCAGGGCCCCGGCGACCACCATCGCGATCACGTAGGCCCGGCCGACCGACATGCCCGCAGTACGGGAGGCATCGGCGTTGGCGCCCACGGCGCGAAGCTCGAAGCCGACAGTCGAGCGGTTGAGCAACCACCAGACGAAGACCGCCGCCACCAGCGCCAGCAGGAAGCCGACATGCAGCCGGGTGTCGCCGAACTGCGGGTACTGCGCGTTCGCGTCGACGATCGGGCTGATCGGGTCCTCGCGCGCGGGCCGCTTGAAGGCCGTTGTCGTCAGCAACCACTGGAGCAGGTAGATGGCGACGTAGTTGAGCATGATCGTGACGATCACCTCGTGCGCGCCGGTGCGGGCCTTGAGCAGGCCGACCACGCCGCCCCAGATCGCGCCGCCGATCAGACCGGCGATCACCGCGACGATCAGGTGCAGACCGGGCGGCAGGGACCAGGCGAAGCCGACGTAGGCGGCCAGGATCGCGCCCATGATCAGCTGGCCCTGGGCCCCGATGTTGAACAGCCCGGTGCGGAAGGCCAGCGACACGGCCAGACCGCCGCAGATCAATGGGGTCGCCTGGGTCAGCGACTCGCTGATCGGGTCGAGGCCGCCGAGAGCGCCGACCGCGAGCGCCTTGTACGCCTCGCCGACCGCCGTGAAGGCGGCCGACACGGTGTCCATCGGCGCGGCGCCGAAGTACCCGGCCGCGGTCTTCACCTGGTCGTCGCCGATGATGATCAGGATCGCGCCGACGACCAGCGCCAGCACGATCGCGCTCAGCGAGACCAGGCCCTGGACCGCCCAGCTGGGCAGGCCCGAGGACCGGGGTTCCTTCACCGGCGTGGCCGGCGCCGGCGTCTGCTCCGGCTCGGTGGCCGTCTCGTTGCTCATCTAGATGGTTCCCAACGTGGTCGGGTTCTCGATCGCGACTTCGTGCGCCTCGGTCCGGGACGCCCCGGCCATCATCAGGCCCAGCTCGTCGCGCGGGGTGTCGGACGGGACGATGCCGACGATCTTGCCGCGGTACATCACCGCGACCCGGTCCGCCAGCGCGGCGATCTCGTCCAGCTCGGTGGACACGATCAGGACGGCAGTGCCCTGGTCGCGCTCCTTCACGATCCGGGTGTGCAGGAACTCGATCGAGCCGACATCCACGCCGCGGGTCGGCTGTGAGGCCACCAGCAGCTTCAGCGGTCTGGACAGCTCGCGCGCCAGCACCACCTTCTGCTGGTTACCGCCGGACAGCGAGGAGACCGGCAGGTCGATGCTCTGGGTGCGGATGTCGAACTCGTCCACCCGCTCGCGGGCGTTCTTCTCGATCGCGTCGGTCCGCAGCGCCAGCCCGTTGCCGAACGGGGCCCGCCGGAACAGGTCGAGCACCAGGTTCTCCGCGACCGTGAAGGAGGCGACGAAGCCGTCGCGACCGCGGTCCTCGGGGACGTACCCGATACCGGCGTCCAGCCGGTGCTTGGTGGTCCGGCCGGTCAGGTCGTTGCCGTCGATCGAGATCGTGCCGGCCGCGATCGGGGTCAGGCCGAGCACCGCCTCGGCGAGCTCGGTCTGACCGTTGCCCTGGACACCGGCCACGGCCATGATCTCGCCGGCCCGGACCTCCAGGTCGACGTTGTCGACGGCGGTGAACCCGCGCTCGTCGATCACCGTGAGGCCTTCGATACGCAGTACCGGTGCTCCTGGGTTGGGCGGATCCTTGTCCACCACCAGGTCGACCGCGCGGCCGACCATCAGCTCGGCCAGCGACTCCTCGGTGGCCGACGGCTCGGCGCTGCCCACCACCTTGCCGCGGCGGATCACGGTGATCTTGTCCGCGATCGCCTTGACCTCTTTGAGCTTGTGGGTGATGAAGACGATCGAGGTGCCGCTCTCCTTCAGTTGCCGCATCACCGCGATCAGCTCGTCGATCTCGGCCGGGGTGAGCACGGCGGTCGGCTCGTCCAGGATCAGCACCTTGGCCTCGTTGGTGAGCGCCTTGATGATCTCCACCCGCTGCTGCACGCCGACCGGGATGTTCTCCACCAGCGCCTCGGGGTCGACCTCGAACCCGTACCGCTCGGACAGTTCGGTGACGAGCTGGTTCGCCTTCTTGCGGTCCAGGACGCCGCCGGGATGGGTGTTCTCCCGGCCGAGCATGATGTTCTCGGCGACGGTGAACACCGGCACCAGCATGAAGTGCTGGTGCACCATCCCGATGCCGTGCGAGATCGCGTCCCGCGGCGAGGTGATCTTGACCTTCTCGCCGTCGATCAGGATCTCGCCGGAGTCGGGCTGCAACAGGCCGTACAGCATGTTCATCAGGGTGCTCTTGCCGGCGCCGTTCTCACCGAGCAGGCAATGGATCTCGCCCGGCTCGATCACCAGGTCGATGTGGTCGTTGGCGACCAGGGAGCCGAAGCTCTTCGTCAGCCCCGAGAGCTCTAGATGCATGCGCGGGCAGCCTTCCTTCAGACGGCGAGCCAGGCAGATCGACCCGTGCGGGTCGTCTGCCTGGCTCGCACCGTACTACGTGTTTGTGTCTAGGCTCAGGAGGCCTTCGGCTGCGCCTTCGACGCGATGGTGATCTTGCCGCTGATGATGTCGGCCTTGATCTGGTCCAGCTCGGTCTTCAGCTCGGCCGGGACCTTGCTGTCGAAGTCGTGGAACGGCGCCAGGCCGGTGCCGCCGTTGTCCAGCGTGCCGATGAACTGGCTGTTGTCGAACTTGTTGTCGACCACCGAGGTGACCGCGTCCTGGACGGCGACGTCCATACCCTTCTTGACGCTGCTGATCAGCACCGAGCAGTACTCCGCCGCGCTCTCGCAGCCGTCGGTGTCGACCCAGATGGCGTTCACCTTGCCGTTGCTCGCCTTGGCCGCCTGCAGACCGCCCAGACCGGACGGGCCGGCCACCGGGAAGATGATGTCGGCGCCCTGGGTGATCAGGTTCTGAGCCGTGTTCTGGCCCTTGGCCTTGTCCTCGAAGTCACCGGTGAACAGGCCGGACTGCTTCGCGTCGTCCCAGCCGAGCACCTGGACATTCTTGCTCTTCTGGGTGTTGTAGTACCGCACGCCCTCGGCGAACCCGTCCATGAAGATGGTCACCGGCGGGATCTTGATGCCGCCGTAGGTACCGACCTTGCCGGTGGTCGACATCGCCGCCGCCAGGTAGCCGGCCTGGAAGCTCGACTGGGCGGTGTTGAAGCCGAGCGGCTTGACGTTCGTGATCGGCTTGGCCGGGGCCGAGTCGACGATCGCGAACTTGATGTCCGGGTTGGCCGCGGCCGCCTTGTCGGTGGCGTCCTCCAGCTTGAACCCGACCGCGATGATCACGTTGCACTTCGCCTGCACCATCGCGGTCATGTTGGTGGGGTAGTCGTTGTCCGACTTCGACTCCGCCTTGACCTCCTGCAGACCCTTCGCCTTCACCGCGGCCTGGAGGCCGGCGTACGACGTCTGGTTGAACGACTTGTCGTCGAAACCACCCGAGTCGGAGACCATGCAGGCCTTGAAGTCCTTGTTGGCGCCCCCCGCCGCCGCGTCTTCCGCCGGCTTGCTGCCACACGCGGCGACGGCGAGCGTCACCACGCCCACGATCGCCAATCCCCGCACGTACTTCTTCACCGGACGTCTCCTTCGTCGACCAAAACTGCTTGCCCGGCACGCCTTCCCCAGGGTGCCGCATCCGCAGACTATAGGGGCCACTCCCGCTTCTTTGAACGTGAAGAGGGCCTCGATACCGGAAAGTGACCGGCGCTTTCATAACATCCCTGGAACTCCTGCGGTACGGCTACCGTCCGCTCGACCGGGATTACCGAGCGCAACTTTGCTCACTGTGAGTTGCGATCACAGTAGGTGATCGCGGTGCGGTCTGGCCAGGTCCCGAAATCCCGGGATGAAAGAATCGTTGAATGACGACTTCGCACCAGCTGCTGCTCGCCGACGTGGAGACCCGCGTCGCCAAGGTGCAGGACGAGGTGATCGCGGTACGCCGGGACCTGCACGCGCACCCCGAGCTCGGCTGGCACGAAGTCCGCACCACGGAACTCATCAAGCAGCGGCTGATCGCGGCCGGCCTGTCGCCGCAGGTGCTGCCGACCGGGACGGGGCTGATCTGCGACATCGGCTCGGGTGACACCTGTGTCGCCCTGCGCGCGGACATCGACGCGCTGCCGGTGCCGGACGCCATCGAGGCCCCGTGGCGCTCGACCATCGACGGAGCAGCGCACGCCTGCGGGCACGACATCCACACGGCTGCTCTGCTCGGGGCGGGTCTGGTGCTCGCGGGCATGGCGCGGGACGGATTGCTCGACCGGAGGGTGCGGCTGATCTTCCAGCCGGCCGAAGAGGTGATGCCGGGTGGTGCGCTCGGCGTGATCGCGGCCGGCGGGATCGACGGGGTGCACCGGATCTACGGGCTGCACTGCGACCCGAGGCTGCAGGTCGGCCAGATCGGTCTGCGGGTCGGCGCTCTGACGGCTGCTGCCGACAGGATTCTCGTACGCCTGACCGGGCCCGGGGGACACACCTCGAGACCGCATCTCACGGCTGATCTGGTCTACGCGCTGGCTCAGCTGGTCACCGAACTCCCGGCAGCGTTGTCCCGCCGGGTCGACCCGCGGGCGGGGATGTCGCTGGTCTGGGGCCGGATCACCGCGGGCTCTGCGGCGAACGCGATCCCGGCTCGCGGCGAGGTCGAAGGGACCGTGCGCTGCCTGGATGTGAACGCCTGGCGACTCGCGGCCGAGCTGATCCCGACCCTCGCGGCCCAACTGGTCGCCCCCTTCGGCGTCGAGGTGGACACCGAGGTCACCCACGGAGTACCGCCGGTGGTGAACGATCCACGGGCGATCGAGGTCTTCCGCTCAGCGGTCGAACAGACCCTGGGAGTCGACTCACTCGCTCAAACGGACCAGAGCCTGGGCGGCGAGGACTTCGCCTGGTATCTGGAGCACGTACCGGGCGCGATGGCGCGACTCGGAGTACGGGCTGTCGGCACCGAAACAGCAGCCGATCTTCACACCCCGGAGTTCAACCCCTCCGAGAACGCCATCGCCCTCGGCACAACGCTGCTGACGGCGTCCGCCTTGTTGGACTGACCTAGAACGTGTCGGCGGGGATGTAGGCGCCCCAGATTTCGCGGAGGGCGTCGCTGACCTCGCCTACGGTGGCGCGGGCCTTGAGGGCTTCCTTCATCGGGTAGAGGCAGTTGGCGTCGCCCCGGGCTGCTGCCTGGAGGTCGGCGAGGGCCTTGTCGACGGCGTCGTGGTCGCGCTCGGCGCGGAGCTTGGCGAGGCGCTCGACCTGCTGAGCCTCGATCGTGGGGTCGACCCGGAGCGGTTCGTACGGCTCCTCCTCGGCGACCTTGAACTTGTTCAGCCCGACGATCACCCGCTCGGCCGAGTCGATCTGCTGCGCGATCCGGTACGCCGAACGCTCGATCTCCTGCTTCTGGAATCCCTTCTCGATGGCCGCGACGGCACCACCGAACTCTTCCACCTGGTCCATCAGTTCGCGGGCCGCGGCTTCCACCTCGTCCGTGAGCGACTCCACGACGTACGAGCCGGCGAAGGGGTCGACGGTCGCGGTGATGTCGGTCTCGTAGGCGAGCACCTGCTGGGTCCGCAGAGCTAGCCGGGCGGCCTTCTCGGTGGGCAGGGCGATCGCCTCGTCGTACGAGTTGGTGTGCAGCGATTGGGTGCCGCCCAGCACGGCGGCGAGTCCCTGGATCGCGACGCGGACTAGGTTGACCTCGGGCTGTTGCGCGGTCAGCTGGACACCGGCCGTCTGGGTGTGGAACCGCAGCATCAGGGACTTCGGGTTCTTCGCGTGGAACTCGTCGCGCATCACCTGGGCCCAGATCCGCCGGGCCGCGCGGAACTTGGCGACCTCCTCGAGCAGGGTCGTCCGGGAGACGAAGAAGAACGACAGTCGCGGGGCGAAGGTGTCCACGTCGAGGCCGGCCGCGACCGCCGTACGGACGTATTCGATGCCGTCGGCAAGGGTGAAGGCGATCTCCTGCGCGGGCGTCGCTCCCGCCTCGGCCATGTGGTAGCCGGAGATCGAGATGGTGTTCCAGCGCGGCAACTCGGTCTGGCAGTACGCGAAGATGTCGCTGATCAGCCGGAGCGATTCCTTCGGCGGGTAGATGTAGGTGCCGCGGGCGATGTACTCCTTCAGCACGTCGTTCTGGATCGTGCCGGTCAGCTTGTCGCCGGAGACACCCTGCTCCTCGGCCACCAACTGGTAGAGCAGCAACAGCACCGAGCCGGGCGCGTTGATGGTCATCGAGGTGGACACCTGGTCCAGCGGGATCTCGTTGAACAGCAGCCGCATGTCGTCGATCGAGTCGATCGCCACCCCGACCTTGCCGACCTCACCGTGCGCGATCGCCGCGTCCGAGTCGTACCCCATCTGCGTCGGCAGGTCGAACGCGACCGACAGCCCCATCGTCCCGGCTTCGATCAGCTGGTGATACCGCTGGTTGGACTCCACAGCCGTCCCGAACCCGGCGTACTGCCGCATGGTCCAGGGCCGCTGCGTGTACATCGTCGGGTAGACGCCCCGCGTGAACGGGTACTCGCCCGGCACACCCAACTTCTCCGCTGGGTCGAAACCTTCAAGCTTGTCGGGACCGTAGACAGGCTCGAAGTCCCACCCCGACTCGGTCTGGTGGCTCATCTCCCAACCGTAGGCCCGATCCCCACTTCCCCACACCACCCACCACGGTGACATCCAGCACCCTGTGTGACCGGAGTCTCGCGCTCAGACCAAGACAAGGCCGAGTTTGGCCGCGACCTCTGCCTGGGCGGTGTCCCGACTTGCGAAACCACAGGCTTCCGGCGAGGACAACGGCATTGCGGCCAGCTCGGCTACCGCCAGATGCAGAGCGTCCAGAGATCTGATGGCATATTCACGGACGATCTCGATCGCCCTTGCCTCAACCGCGACGGCGTCCGGGCGGAGCAAGGTAACGGGGCCGTCGACGGCTACGTCCACCTCGAAGGCGGCGAGAAGGTCGTCAAGTGCCGCTCGGCCACCTCGGGCTGCGCGGGTGAGCGCGCTGGTGACCTCGACCAGCGTCCACGTCGACGTCACCAGCGCGTCCTCACCGTCCAGCAGATCGTTGGCAGCGGTGTGGCCGTTCTCGTCCGGCAGGTAGGCGCGCACCAGCACGGACGAATCGACGTAGATGATCATCTAGCGGCCGTCCTCGAGGATCGCGTCGACGACCGGACCGAGTCCCTTGGCAGAGTCCAGAGCGGCCTGCCGTTCAGCCCGCGTGAGAATCCGGCGAGGGGCGTGCGGCTCCGCAAGGACGCCGAGTTGATGGGCCCTCGCGCGCAGTCGCCTGCGGACGGACGCAGGATCTTCCTCGATCAGATGGTCGAGCAGTTCGGTGGCCAGAGCATTGACAGACTGCCCGCGCTCCTGGGCACGAGCCGCCAACCTGGCATGCAGGTCATCAGGCACACGAAGCAGAAGTTGTCTCATGACGACAATGCTATCAACCAAGGCGCGCGGGTGCTATCACTCCAGCGAAGGTGATCGACAACCACGGCCAACGGCAAGTGGTCAGGTCACGGTCGCCGGGGTGGGGGGTTTTGGTCATCGAACGGCCATTTGGTGGCCGTTGAGGTGTCGTCGGGGGATCTGCGGACTGTCACGAGAGTGTCGCCGAGGGTTCACCCGGAGTGGGGAACCTCCGGAGTGTGCGCATCGTGATGGTCGCTGAGTCCTTTCTGCCGCAGATCAATGGTGTGGCGAACACGGTTCGTCATGTCGCCGACCGGTTGCTGGCCCGCGGGCACCAGCTGCTGATCATCGCCGCCGGACCCGGTCCGGACAACTACAAGGGCGTCCGCGTACTGCGCGCCCGCAGCTTCGGGATCCCCGGGTACAAGGAGTTCCCGGTCGGTCTGCCGGACCCCGCGATCGAGCGGGCGATGGCCGAGTTCGAGCCCGACCTGGTTCATCTCGCCTCGCCGTTCATCCTCGGTGCGTACGGTCTGCGCAGCGCGCGCCGGCTGGACCTGCCGACGGTCGCGATCTTCCAGACCGACATCGCCGGCTTCGCCCGGCAGTACCCCTGGTTCGCCAAGGCCGATCGCGGCGCCTGGGCCTGGGTCCGCCGGGTGCACTCCCGCGCCGACCGGACCCTCGCGCCGAGCTCCTCCGCGATGGCCCAGCTGATCCAGGTCGGGGTCCCCCGGGTGCACCACTGGGGCCGCGGCGTGAACCTCGATCTCTTCGATCCCAAGAACCGCTCGCAGGCCTGGCGGGACCAGATCTCCCCCGACGGCAAACCGATCGTGGGCTACGTCGGCCGGCTCGCGGCGGAGAAGAAGGTCAAGCGCCTCGCCGAGCTGACCGAGCTCGACTGCCACCTTGTCATCGTCGGCGACGGGCCGGACCGGTCGTCCCTGGAGCATTCCTTGCCGGGCGCAACCTTCCTCGGAATGCGCCGGGGCGCCGACCTGGCCTCGATCTTCGCCGGGTTGGACGTCTTCGTGCACACCGGCGAGCACGAGACGTTCTGCCAGACCATCCAGGAGGCCCAGGCGTCCGGTGTCGCCACGGTCGGCCCGGCCGCGGGTGGTCCGCTCGACCTGATCAAGCCGGGCGAGACCGGAATGCTCTTCGAACCAGGAAAACCGGGCTCGCTACGGGACGCGGTCTCGGTCATGCTGGATTACCCCCAAGCCCGCGCCCGGATGGCGGCGGCGGGACTCAAGCGAGTACAGACAAGGACGTGGCCGGCTGTGGTCGATGATCTGGTGGACCGGCACTACGCCGAGGTACTCCGCGAGGCTGCTGCCGTCCGGTCCGTCGCATGACGCTGAGGATTGCGCAGCTCGCGAACTTCGTGGGACCGACCTCCGGCGGGATGCGGACGGCGATCGAGCATCTCGGCCAGGGGTACTGCGAGGCCGGTGCCGCGCGGATCCTGATCACGCCCGGTGAGCGCGACAGTGTGACCGAGACCGAGGCCGGCACGGTGATCCGGATGAAGGCGCCGAAGATCGGCGGCGGCTACCGCTTGATCACCGATCCGTGGCGAGTGATCGAGACCCTGGAGCGGTTCAGGCCCACCAGCGTGGAGATCTCTGACAAGTCCACTTTGTTGCCGGTGGCAAGGTGGGCGCGGAAGAACGGCATCGGCTCGCTGCTGTTCTCCCACGAACGCCTCGACGCCATGCTCTCCCTCCGCACCGGCCGCCAACTGGGCGTCGCCGCCGGGGTCGGCGCCCTCTACCGCCTGCTCAGTCGCACGTACGACGCTGTCGTCGTCACGTCGCGCTACGCGGCAGCCGAGTTCGACGAGGTCACCACCCCGCTGGTCCGGATCCCCCTCGGCGTCGACCTGGACACCTTTCACCCGTCACTCGGCGCACCCGCCGATGACGGGCTGCTCAAACTCGTCCACGCCGGCAGGTTGTCCCGCGAGAAGAGCCCTCACCTCGCCGTCGCGACGGCTGCCGAGCTCCACCGCCGCGGTGTCCCGCTCCGGATGGACGTCTACGGCTCGGGCCCTCACCTGGACGAACTGGTCGCCATCGCCGGCCGTGCCCCGGTGATCTTCCACGGGTACGTCGACGGCCGGGTCACCCTGGCCCGTCACCTGGCCGAAGCCGATATCGCCCTGTCGGTCTGCCCGGGCGAGACGTTCGGCCTCGCAGTACTGGAAGCTCTTGCCGCTGGAACACCTGTGGTCACTGCCGATACCGGTGGCGCCCGTGAGTTGGTCGACGAGACCTGCGGCCGCTGGGGGCCGGCAACCCCCGCGGCGCTGGCGGACGCAGTACTGGAACTGGCAACCGTGCCCGGCCGTAGAGCCGCGGCGCGGCAGCGGGCCGAGCTCTATGACTGGGACAGCTGTGTGCAGCACATGCTCAAGCTGCACACCCAGCTGGCCCAGGCCCGCTTGGCTGCGTAGTCGTAGCTGTTCAGGTGAGGTGGTCGTAGTCGCCACGGACCCAGGCGGCGTGGCGGTCGGCGGAGTTGCGGACAACAGTGCGGGCGTCCGTGGGAATGCTGGCACCGAAGTTGCCGTAGAGGCGGTCGTAGGTGAAGACGTCCAGGGCCTTGGCTACCCGGTCGACGACCGCGCCTGACAGCGGGATGCGGTTCGGGTAGCTGCGCATGAAGCTCACCGAGGTGCGGTCTGGGTTGGCGAAGATGGTGTCGCCTGCCAGCACGACTCCCTTGCCCCCGGCACCTTCCGCCCAGTGCACCACCGCGCTGCCCGGGAAGTGCCCGCCCGGCTGGATCAACGTGACGCCGGGCAGCAGGTCGAGGGTGCCGGACCAAGTCTGGATCACCGGATCCTGCCGAGCCACCCACTCCTTGTCAGGCTCCGAGACATAGACCGGTACGCCGCCCAGCCGGTGGCTCCACTCCACCTGGACTCCGTACATGTGCGGGTGGCTCGCGATCACGGCGACGACCTCCCCGAGTTCGCGGACCCGGCGTACGGCGTCGTCGTCGAGGTAGCCGATCGGGTCCCAGAGAAGGTTCCCCTCGCTCGTCCGGACGAGCATCGACTGCTGACCGATGCCGGCGCTCGGCTCCGAGGTGATCCCGTGCAGACCGGGCTCGACCTCCTTGACCTTGACCTGGTAGCCGTCGGCGGCCAGCTCCTCCAACGTGGTCCAGTGCTGTCCGTCGGCGGGCACCCACTGCCGCTCGTCCGCGCAGATCGCGCACACCTCCACCTGCTCGGAGTGCTCCACCGCACAGGTCTTACAGATCCAGAAACTCACGTCTTCCTCCCCAAATCGGTGACGCCGCGAACATACGCCTCGCCGAGGTCCACCGACACCGCCGGAAGAAGGCGGCTTGCTGTAACCGGCTCAGCAAGTTACAGTCCTCAGGTGAACGCGCTGGATTTCCGATTCCACACAGGGGCGCTGTCCACCGATTTCGTGGCGACCGTCGGCCGCCGCCTCGCCGGTGGGCTCGAGCGGCTGACCAGCCCCGCCCGGCTGACCGAGTGGCTGGCCGGGGCCGGCGTTGACGTCGCCGGCCGGCAAGTCTCCAGCCGCGAGCTGCAGCAGGCCCAGGACCTCCGCGAGGCGATCTACCGGCTGCTGCTCAGCCGGATCGCGCAGGGACAGGCCACAGCGCAGCAGCAGGCGGCCACGGCTGACATCCGTGCGGTCAACAGCTGGGCTCGCAAGCGGCCGGCGACGCCACAGCTGGCCGACGACGGATCCTTCGCGCTGCAGAAACTCGTGGGTGAGGATGCCGGGACGGCGCTCGGAGTCATCGCTCGCGATGCGATCGACGTGGTGACGGGCGAGCGAGCGGCGTACCTGCGGGCCTGCGAGGCAGGCGATTGCGGGATGCTCTATCTCGATCTGTCGCAGGGCCTCACGCGGCGGTGGTGCTCGATGACGGAGTGCGGAAACCGGGCCAAGGTCGCCGCCCATCGCGCCCGGCGCAAGGAAGGCGCCGCGTCGTGATCCGGCATCAGCGAGTGGCAGTCACCGGTACTACGTTGCACACCGTCATCGCCGGAGACGGCGATCCCGTCGTACTACTGCACGGCTGGCCGGTGACCTGGTACCACTGGCGCGACCTCATCCCGATCCTGGCCCGCAAGCACACCGTCATCGCCCCGGATCTGCGGGGACTGGGGGATTCCGACCGACCACTCGGTGCCTACGGCAAAGAAACACTCGCCGCCGACATCGCCGAACTCACCGACCAGCTGGGGATCGGGCGTTTCGCGCTCGTGGGCCATGACTTCGGCGGCTCCGTCGCCTGCGCTCTGGCGGCCGCCCATCGGGACAAGGTGAGCCACCTGGTGATCGAGGAGGAGCTGTTGGCGGGGTGCCCGGTTCCGTTCGACCTGGTCAGTCCGCAGTACCCGCGCTGGCACAACGCCTTCCACGCCGTACCCGACGTACCGGAACTGCTGATCACCGGGAAGGAGCGCGACCATCTGAATCTCTTCTGGAGCCTCACCACGGCCGGTACTGCCTTCTCGCGCTCCGTGATCGAGGAGTACGAGCGGACCTATCTCACACCCGGCGCTCTCCGGGTCGGGCTGGCCTACTACCGGTCGGGAGCCGAGGACGCCGAACTCAACCGCAGGACGGCACATCGGCCGCTGGAGATTCCCGTCCTCGCCATCGGCGGAAGCGAAGCCATGGCAACCGCAGTCGAGGCATCCGTGCGCCAGATCGCCTCTGAGGTCTCGGGGGTCGTCGTCGACGACTGCGGCCACTACCCGGCCGAGGAGCATCCGCGGCAGGTTGCCGAGCTGATCGCAGCCTTCCTGCCCTGAAGGGTGGGCGTCGAGAGCGAAGTCACACCTGTCAGGACAAATCGACCCCGAGGGCAGCGATAACATCAAGAACGGCCTGGTTCCCTTCCAGGCCGAGCCGATCGCGGTCCCCTTTGCTGAACTGACGCCCCGGAGGGCCTGCGTCCACCGGCTCTGGTCTGTCGTCCGATCGGAGGATCGGTTTGCCCAGCAAGCCAGTCGGCACGCTGTACCGCGGTCATGAGGGCATGTGGTCGTGGGTCGCACACCGCATCACCGGCGTCGGGATCTTCTTCTTCCTCCTCGTGCACGTCCTGGACACCGCCCTGGTGCGGGTCTCGCCCGAGGCCTACAACGAGGTGATCGGCACCTACAAGAACCCGATCATCGGGTTGCTCGAGGTCGGGCTGGTCGCAGCGATCCTGTTCCACGCCTTCAACGGCATCCGGCTAATCCTGGTGGACTTCTGGGCCAAGGGCCCGCGCTACCAGCGGCAGCTGATGATCGGCGTCGGCATCGTCTGGGTGGTCCTGTTCGTGCCATTCGTGATCCGGCACCTGAGCCACGTGTTCGGAGGCTGACATGACCACCCCCGAGATCTCCCAGCCGCGCTCCTCGACCCGGTCCCGGTCGCTGAAGGGCGGCGGCCGCAACCGGTCCGGGCAGACCAACTTCGAGCTGTACAGCTGGCTGTTCATGCGGTTGTCCGGGCTCGCCCTGGTGGTGCTGGTGCTCGGCCACCTGTTCACCAACCTGATGCTCGGCGACGGCATCAACGCCCTCGACTTCGGCTTCGTGGCCGGCAAGTGGGCCAACCCGCTCTGGCAGGTCTGGGACCTGCTGATGCTGTGGCTGGCGATGCTGCACGGCACCAACGGGATGCGCACGATCATCAACGACTACGCCGAGAAGGACCAGAGCAGGTTCTGGCTGAAGGCCCTGCTGATCACCGCCTCGATCGTGATCGTGGTGCTCGGCACCCTGGTCATCTTCACCTTCGATCCCTGCCTCGACCCCAGCTCCACGCTGTCGGTCTGCAAGTAAGGACAGTCTTGTCATGCAGCGCCACCAGTACGACGTAGTCATCGTCGGCGCGGGCGGAGCGGGAATGCGCGCCGCCCTGGAGTCCAGCAAGCGGACCCGGACCGCGGTGCTCACCAAGCTCTACCCGACCCGGTCCCACACCGGCGCCGCCCAGGGCGGGATGTGCGCGGCCCTGGCGAATGTCGAGGAGGACAACTGGGAGTGGCACACCTTCGACACGGTCAAGGGTGGCGACTTCCTGGTCGACCAGGACGCGGCCGAGGTGATGTGCCGCGAGGCCGTCGACGCTGTGCTCGACCTGGAGAAGATGGGCCTGCCGTTCAACCGGACGGCCGAGGGCAAGATCGACCAGCGCTTCTTCGGCGGACACACCCGCAACCACGGCGAGGCCGTCGTCCGCCGGTCCTGCTTCGCGGCCGACCGCACCGGCCACATGATCCTGCAGACGCTGTACCAGCAGTGCATCAAGCAGAACGTCGAGTTCTTCAACGAGTACTACGTCCTCGACCTGCTGATGGTGGCCGGCAAGGCGACCGGCGTGGTCGCGTACGAGTTGGCCACTGGTGAGCTGCACATCTTCTCGGCCAAGTCGATCGTGTTCGCCTCGGGCGGGTTCGGGAAGGTCTTCCGGACCACCTCGAACGCGCACACCCTGACCGGCGACGGGATGGGGATCGTGTGGCGGAAGGGCCTGCCGCTGGAGGACATGGAGTTCTTCCAGTTCCACCCGACCGGTCTGGCCGGACTCGGAGTACTGCTGTCGGAGGCCGCGCGGGGTGAGGGCGGCATCCTGCGGAACAAGGACAACGAGCGGTTCATGGAGCGGTACGCACCGACCGTGAAGGACCTGGCCCCGCGGGACATGGTCGCCCGGGCGATGGCGAACGAAGTACGGGAGGGGCGTGGCTGCGGGCCGGACGGCGCGTACGTGATGCTCGACCTGACCCACCTCGAGCCCGCGCACATCGACGCGAAACTGCCGGACATCACCGAGTTCGCCCGCACCTATCTGGGCGTCGAGCCGTACACCGAACAGATCCCGGTGTTCCCGACCGCGCACTACGCGATGGGCGGCATCCCGACCAACATCCAGGGCGAGGCGCTGGCGAACAACGACGACGTCATCCCCGGCCTGTACGCCGCGGGCGAGGTCGCCTGTGTCTCCGTGCACGGCGCGAACCGGCTGGGCACGAACTCCCTGCTCGACATCAACGTGTTCGGCCGGCGGGCGGGGATCGCCGCCGCGGAGTACGCGGCGACGGCCGAGTTCGAGGACCTTCCGGACGCTCCGGAGACCTTCGTGGTCGACCTGATCGAGGGCATGCGGACGGCGACCGGCGAGGAGCGGGTGGCGGCGATCCGGTCGGACCTGCAGGCGACGATGGACATCAACGCGCAGGTGTACCGGACCGAGGGCTCGCTGAAGCAGGCGCTCACCGACATCGAGGCGCTGAAGGACCGGTTCAGCCGGGTTTCCGTGCAGGACAAGGGCAAACGGTTCAACACCGACCTGCTCGAGGCGGTCGAGCTGGGCTTCCTGATCGACCTGGCCGAGGTGCTGGTGGTGTCGGCGCTGGCCCGCACGGAGTCCCGCGGCGGGCACTTCCGCGAGGACTATGCGACCCGCGACGACGTGAACTTCATGCGGCACACGATGGCCTACCGGTCGATCGATGCCGAAGGCAACGTGAATATCCGGCTGGACTACAAGCCGGTCGTGCAGACTCGCTACAAGCCGATGGAGCGGAAGTACTGATGGACGTCAAGGTCAAGATCCTTCGGTACAACCCCGAGGTCACGCCCGACGCCGAGTGGAAGACCTACTCGGTCACCCTGCAGCCGGGCGACCGGGTGCTGGACGCGCTGCACAAGATCAAGTGGGAGCAGGACGGCACGCTGACGTTCCGGCGGTCCTGCGCGCACGGGGTCTGCGGTTCGGACGCGATGCGGATCAACGGCCGCAACCGGCTGGCCTGCAAGACGCTGATCAAGGACCTGAACCCGGACAAGGAGATTACCGTCGAGCCCATCAAGGGGCTGCCGGTGCTCAAGGACCTGGTCGTCGACATGGAGCCGTTCTTCGACGCGTACCGCTCGATCATGCCGTTCCTGGTCACCGACGGGCACGAGCCGAGCCGGGAGCGGATCCAGTCGCAGTCCGACCGGGAGCGCTTCGACGACACCACCAAGTGCATCCTCTGCGCCGCCTGTACGACGTCCTGCCCGGTCTTCTGGTCCGACGGCCAGTACTTCGGTCCGCAGGCGATCGTCGGCGCGCACCGGTTCATCTTCGACAGCCGCGACGAGGGCACCGAGCAGCGGCTGGAGATCCTGAACGACAAGGAGGGCGTCTGGCGCTGCCGGACCACCTTCAACTGCACAGAAGCCTGCCCCCGCGGCATCGAGGTCACCAAGGCCATCCAGGAAGTCAAACGAGCCCTCATCTTCCGCCGCGTCTGACCCTCCCGCTCCTCACTTACGTCCGAAGAACCTTGGGCTATAACCCAAGGTTCTTCGGACGTTGTGGCTTCTCTGCAACCAAATGGCGGTCGTGGGAGTCGTTCGGGGAGAAGATGTCGCTATCGGGGAGGGTGGATGGGCGAGGGAGAGAGCCTGCGCGACCTGTACGACGGGTGCTACCGCCGGCTGGTCGGGCAACTGTTCGCCGTCTGCGGGAACCTCGGTGAGGCTGAGGACGCCGTCCAGGAGGCGTTCGTCCGGGCGGTGGAGAAGCCCCGCCGGTTCGACCGGGTGGAGAACCCGGAAGCCTGGTTGCGGACCGTCGCGCTGAACGTGGTCCGCAGCCGGTACCGCCGGATCACCCGCTTCCACGGGCTGCTCGCCAAGGCCGCGATCCCACCGCCCGGTACTGCGCCAGGCCTGTCCCCCGATCACGTCGCACTCGTCGAGGCGCTGCGGCAACTGCCTTACGAACAACGCGAAGCGATCACCCTGCATCACATCGTGGATCTGCCGGTCCGCGAGATCGCCGTACAGCTGGGGGTTCCGGAGGGCACCGTGAAGGCCCGGCTGACGCGGGGGCGGAGCAGGCTGGCTCCGCTGGTCCGCGAGTTCGCCGACGACTCCGAGGAGGTCGACCATGTCTGAGCTGAAGGATCTGTCCTGGTCGGTCCAGGAGACGGTCGAGCCGCTGCCGTTCGAACAATTGGAGCGTCGCGCGGTACGGCGTCGTCGCCGGCGCCACGTGATCGTCGGAATCGGAGCCGCGGCAGCCACCGCCGCCGCAGTACTGGCTGTGCTCGTGCCGTTGGACCAGACCGGCCAGGCGCCCGTTGCCCCGGAGCCGACGAAGCCCGTGCAGTTCTGGCCCACTCCATCCCCGCCGAAACCTGACACTGGGGCAGCGGAGGCACTGATCGCGGCGCCGGGGGCACAGCTCGGTTCGACCCTCATGGCCACACCGACCAACTGGGCTGCCGCCTGGTCGAACTGCGCGCCGCAGCCATGCCGCCACAGCGCCGTCGTCAAGCGCGGCGCTGCGCGGGTTGTGGCGCCGGTACGCGAGCAGCCCTATGTCGTGGTGCAGGCGGGCGATGAGGCGATTGCCCTCTCCGGTCCGGCAGGGTTCTCACTTACGCCCGATGATCGGACCTGGGCACAGACGGTGATGGTGCGGTTGACCGACCGGGGTCTGATCGAGACCCAGTTGCACTTCGCCAAGTCGACGAAGACCTTCAGCGACGCGGAGATCCTGACGACCGCGAATGGCGAGCCGTTCGTGCTGAACCTGGAGAAGTCGACCCTGCGCCGACTCGAGATGCCGGCCGGGTTCGCAACGACCACCTCGCCTGTCCGGGACGGAACCGGGCGCTGGTGGGTGGTAGGCACGGAGGGCTTCAGCAGCGATATCGGCTGGACGGATGACGGTGGCGCGACCTGGACCACGGAAGTCCTCGATCTCGATGCGAGCGGCAGCACGGTCGCCGTCAGTGCGGACGGCCGGACGGTGCTGGCCACTTCGTGGGTCGACGGGGCGACGCTGGAGGCGATCGGGAAGGTGAGGATGTCGACGGATGCGGGTGCGCGCTGGCAGACGGTGCAGATCCCGCGGCTCGCTCGCGGCGGTGGGCCGGTGGCTTTCAACGACGGCACGGCACGGATGATCGGGATAGCGAACGACGACACCACCGCCCTGTACGGGATCGACTCCTCCGGCAGCATGACCAAGCTCCCGGGCCTGCCCGATCTGCTGGACGACCTGTCCGGCGACGGGAAGCTGCTGTACGGTCCGCTGATCCAGGGCTCGGCCCAGGAGCTGTTGCGAGGCCCGAGCCAGAACAAGATCGCCACCAGTACCGATCGCGGGCTGACCTGGCGTCAGTTCGAGCCGCGCTAGCGGCGGGGGTCAGTACCGCAGGGCCTGGCTCTCGAGTTCGACCTTCGACGGGCGGCCTCGCCGCCGTGGGTTTTGGCGGAGGGCGCGGCGCTCCTCCTCGGACTTGCCGCCCCAGACGCCGGCGTCCTGGCCCGTCTCGACCGCCCAGCGGAGGCAGGCATCCATCAGGTCGCAGCCCCGACAGACCTCCTTCGCCTCCTCGATCTGCTCCAACGCCCGCCCTGTCTTGCCGACCGGGAAGAACAACTCCGGATCCTTGTCCACGCATGCGCCGAAGAAGGGGAGTTTCATCGGGATCACCTCGTCACCTCCTGGGAAGGAATGATCGGTTGACTCGCCCGCTCACGGGCGAGGAACCCGTTGAGCTGCTCGATGGTGCTCATCAGCGGGGCCGGGAAGACGACGGTGGTGTTCTTGTCGACGCCGATCTCCACCAGGCTCTGCAGGTTGCGGAGCTGCAGAGCGATGGGGTGCGCCATCATGATGTCGGAGGCGGCGCCGAGCGCGTCCGCGGCCAGCGACTCCCCCTCGGCAGCGATGATCTTCGCCCGCTTCTCCCGCTCGGCCTCCGCCTGGCGGGCCATCGCCCGCTTCATGCTGTCGGGGAGCTGGATGTCCTTGAGTTCCACCAGGGTCACGACCACGCCCCAGTCCTCGGTCTGCACGTCGAGGATCTTGCGGATGCTGATGTTGATCTGGTCGGTCTCAGCCAACGTCTCGTCCAGGCTGTGCTGGCCGACCACCTTGCGGAGCGTGGTCTGGGCGATCTGGTCGATCGCGGCGGCGACGTTCTCGATGGCGATCACCGACTTCACCGGGTCGAGCACCTTGTAGTAGGCGACGGCGGAGACGTCGATGCTGACGTTGTCGCGGGTGATGATGCCCTGGGACTGGATCGGCATGGTGACGATCCGCAGCGGCACCCGGTTCAGTACGTCGATCAACGGCACGATGAAGGTCAGGCCGGGCTCTCTCACCCCGACGACCCGTCCCAGCCGGAACAGCACACCCCGCTGGTACTGCTGCACGACCCGGGCCGACAGGGCCAGCACCAGCAGTACGATCACCACCAGCACGACGATGACGGTCGTCAAACCACTCATGTCCGCTTCCTCTCCGAACTGCGCACGCCGGGTCCCAGGAGGGTGTCCTGAACGTTGAGCTATCAGGTTGGCGTGAGCGGGTGGTGGATTCCATCGGGGCCAGCGCCCCTCCGCACCGCGTGGTAGCTGCAATGCGCAGTACCTGCTAGCCGGTAGGGCGGTTGGGCGCCCGCCAGAGGGACAGCGGGTCGGGCGGAGGGCCACTCTGGTTCGGGAGGAGGCTCTCGGAAGAGACGCCAGTGGGCCACGCGGCGCGTAAATGCCCGCGTTGATGGGAGGTGGCGGGGATGACCGTCGAGGCAGCTGCGGCTGGGGTCGCGACGCTGAACCGGCTGGTGAGAGGCCGCTACCGGCTTCGGTCACTGCTGGGCCACGGCGGCATGGGTCTGGTCTGGCGCGCGGAGGACGAGGTACTGCGCCGGCCGGTCGCCCTCAAGCAACTCGTTCCGCACACCTCGGGCTCCGAGGAACAGTGGACGGAGAGTCGCGGCCGAG
>NZ_DASRXP010000132.1:0-2544 GCF_035687465.1 Kribbella sp. | reverse complement strand
AC
Source organism: Kribbella sp. (assembly GCF_035687465.1). Classification (NCBI taxonomy): domain Bacteria; kingdom Bacillati; phylum Actinomycetota; class Actinomycetes; order Propionibacteriales; family Kribbellaceae; genus Kribbella; species Kribbella sp. The sequence continues at coordinate 2,542 of NZ_DASRXP010000132.1, read as the reverse complement.
CGAGAACGGCCTGATCGCAGTCGAGCTCACCGGTTCGCAGATCTACTCACCCGCCGGCCAGCTGGTCATCAACCTGCCCGCCGGAACAACCCTCGAGCTCCGCGCCGCCGAAGGCGCACGTCCCACCCTCCTGCTCGAAGACGAAATCGTCATCACCGGAGCCGCATCCAGCACAGCGGTCCTGAACGGCCTGCTCATCGCCGCCGCCCCGGCAACCAACCCGGCCACTCCGTCGCCCGTCGCCCTGGTGCATGCGCCGGCTCTGTTGACTGACGGCAGCTACAGCCACCTAGCCCAGCTCAATCTGACCCATTGCGCCCTCGTTCCTGGATGGTCGGTCAAGCCGCAAGGCGAGCCACTGTTCCCTACCAGCCCCACGCTGCTGGTCGAACCCGCGGGGTTGCACGTTATCGTTGCCCGCTCCATCCTCGGACCCGTTCGCGCGACGAGGCTGGTCATCTTCACCGCCTCCGACAGCATCATCGACGCCACCGCCCCCACCGACATCGCCTACTCCGCCCCCGACGCCGCAGTCGACGGCCCCAGCGGCGGCGAACTTACCCTGGTCGGCTGCACCGTCATCGGCAAGGTTCACGCCACACTCTTCACCCTCATCTCGGACAGCATCTTCTGGGCCTGGCTTGCTCCCGGAGACACGTGGGTCGCCCCGATGATCGCCGACCGCAAACAGGCCGGCTGCGTCCGCGTCAGCTACTTACCCACCGGAGCCATCACCCCGCGACGTTTCCAATGCGTTGAGAAAGCCCCCGGCACACCACAGCCGCTATTTTTCGCCTTGCGTTACGGGCACCCTGGCTATTGCAAACTGCTCGCCACCACAAACGATCGCATCCGCCGCGGAGCCGACGACGGCGGCGAGATGGGCGTCTTCCACTATCTGCTAGCGCCTCTGCGCGAGACCGACCTGCGCATCCGCATGCAGGAGTATCTCCCCGTCGGCATGGAATTTGGATTGATTCACCAGAACTGAGCGAAGAGAAAAGGGCCGAACAAAACGGAACAGCACGAACACGAACGAAAAGACACGCAGGAGGCAGTACAGTGAGCTTCGACACAAGCCGTTTTACCTTCGATCCCTTCAAGAACTACTCCGGCGTCGTTATGGAACAAGGGCGCGTCCAGCTCGACTCCGACTGGAACGACTGGCTCGCCCAACTCTCGCGCCGCATCCAGGCCGGGACGCTCGACATGTTGGGCCGCGCAGCTTACCCGCCGACCACCCCCTACGCCTTCCTCATAACCTTCGACGGCGCGGGCAAGCTCACCATCGGTCCCGGCCGCATGTACGTCGACGGCCTGCTTGCAGAAAACCACGGCGATCCCGCCGCTGCAACCTGGGACCCCGCCTTGGCCGAAATCTCCGGCTCGCCCCAGCCTCCACTGTCAACGGAGACCGGGGCCATCCCCTTCACCAGCCAGCCCTGGTTGCCGGGTGTGACGCTGTCCGGCAATGGCGGCACCTTCCTCGCCTACCTCGACGTGTGGACCCGCGAGGTCACCTATCTTGAGGACTCAAACCTCATCGACCCCGCCGTCGGCATCGACACCACCGGTCGCCTTCAGACAGTCTGGCAGGTCAAGCTCGTCGCGATGAACGCCGGTGTCACCTGCGCCACCGCTGGCAACCCGTGGCCAGCGGCCTCAAGCGCCCTGTTGACCACCGCGCCCATCACCAACACACCCTCCGGCCCCTGCTGCCTCACCACCAACACCGGCTACACCGGCATGGAGAACCAGAACTATCGCGTCGAGATCCACACCAAGGGCTCCATCGGCACAGCCACCTTCAAGTGGTCGCGTGACAACGCCTCAGTCGAAACCTGCGTGACCGGCATCCTCGGTGTAACCAACTCCGTCGGAGCAGCGGCCAGCCAACTCACTGTGCTCAGCATGGGCCGCGACCAGGTGCTCGGCTTCGCCCCCGGCAACTGGATTGAAATCATCGACGACGACCTCGAACTAGCCAGCCTGCCCGGCGAACTGCACCTCATCGACACCATCGACTTCGCCGCAAAAACCATTACCCTCGACGCCAACATCAGCGCCACCAGCTTCCCCGTCGACGGCTCCAACCAGACCACCGCCAGCCGCCACACCCGCATACGCCGCTGGGATCAGTCCGGCAAAGTCTTCGCCAGCGACGGCACCACACTCATCACCGACCTGGGCGCCGCCGGCAGCACCGGCGAAATCCTCATCCCGGCCGCCGGAACCGCCGTCATTCTCGAAAACGGGATCACCGTCTCCTTCGACCTCAGTTCATCCACCGGCTCCTTCAACACCGGCGACTTCTGGACCTTCGCCGCGCGCACCGCCGACGGCAGCATCGAGCAGCTCAAGGACGCTCCGCCACGCGGCATCCACCACCACTACACCGGCCTTTCCGTCGTCAACTTCGACACCGGAACCGCCACAGACTGCCGCAACCCATGGAAGCCCTGCGACGACGACTCCTGCAGCTGCTGCTGCACCGTCACGGTAGGCGACGGCGTCGAAAGTTTCGGCAAGTACACCTCCATCC
>NZ_DASRXP010000131.1:0-6358 GCF_035687465.1 Kribbella sp. | reverse complement strand
GAACGAGGATCGGCGGCGGCTGCAGCTGGACGGGCGCGGGAAGCTGCTGGTGTCGAAGCCGGCGGCCGACACCGACCGGATCGCTGAGCGGCTGCTCGAACCGGACGTGGACGTCTGGGTCGTGCAGGAGGTGGAGAACGTCGACGTGCTGCGGGAGTTCAACCGCGAGCAGCTGAACGGCGCCTACCAGCACGTGATGGTGATCGACGGCAACGACTCGACCCGGTTCATCGACATCGGGATCCTGTCCCGGCGGCCGATCGGCGGGGTGACCAGCTACCAGCGGACCTTCCACCCGGACGTGCCGTCGCGGCCGATCTTCTCCCGCGACCTGGTCGAGGTGGAGATCCTGGACAACCGGGGACGGAAGGTGCTGACGGTGTTCGGCACCCATCTGAAGTCGAAGTTCGTGGACTTCACCGTGCCCGATGCGGTCGCGGCCGCCGCCGACGCGGAACTGCTGCGGACCCGGCAGGCCGACATGATCACCCGGATCGTCGCGAACCGGATGAGCACCCGGCAGCGGTACCTGCTCTGCGGCGACATGAACGACACCCCGGACTCACCGGCGCTGGCGGCGTACGCGCAGGCGGGGCTGGTCAACGCGCTGCTGACACCGAAGGAGATCGGCGCGGTCAAGACCAAGGTCGAGCTGCCCGCGAACCCGTCCTGGACGTCCACCTTCAAGGCGTCGGGACAGCCGCGGACGTTCGACCTGATCGACCAGATCTGGCTGAGTCCCGCGCTGGCGCCGCGACTGAACGGTGCCTTCATCGGCCGTCGGAAGAAGCTTGCCCGCGACGGGACGGATCACGACCCCGCCTGGATCTCCCTCGAAATCTGAGGGGTGAGGGACTGGATGCCGTCGAGAAGGCGGTCGAGCCCGAAGCGATAGGACTCGGCTGCTACTTCGCGCGTGCCTTCGCCGTAGCCCTCGGCGTACCAGATCGCTGTCATCGTCGGGTACCGGTCGACGTCGAAATAGGTCTCCCAGAGGTCGTTGCGCTCGTGCCACCAGGCGTCGTGGGTCTGCCCGGTAATCCGTTCGATCTGGTCGCTCTCGGCCTCCAGGCCGGCCGCGGAGTCGACGTACGTCGTGATCGCCAGCGCGGCCGTGTTGACCTCATTGGGCGGTAGGCCGATACCGAACAGTGCGGACAGCAGGTACTCCCGCCCGGAGAGCATGCCGGGGCCGATCGGTGGGCGGACGGTCGAGATCCGGCCGAGCCATGGATGCCGACCGAACATGGCGCGGGTCTGGTCGGAGTACAGCTCGATTTGCTCGCGCCAGTCGGACGGCCGCTCCTCGCCGGGGCCGGGGAGCTCGCGCTCGCCCAGCACCTGGTCGACCATCAGGTCCAGCAACTCGTCCTTCGAGGGCACGTAGGTGTAGAGCGTCATCGTGCCGACGCCGAGGGTCTTGGCGACGCCGTTCATCGAGGCGGCGGCCAGTCCACGCTCGTCGGCCAGCGCGATCGCGGCGTCGACCACCGCATCGAGGTGCAGCGTCGGCTTCCGCCCGAGGGGCGGCTTCGTGGCCTCCGGCTTCGCGGCCGGGAGGCGGTTACGCCAGAGCAGGGCGAGGGTGCGGCCGGGCTGGCCGCCGCCGCTGTGCTGCACGCTCATCCCCGCTGCACCGTCATCTGAACCGGCCCCGTCATCTGACCTCCTGTCGCCCGAATCCTACGGCTTGACAGGCGGGTGACCTCATTTCCGTATACCCTACGAGAATTGATTGGCCGAGTGAAGGAGTGGGGAGATGACCATCCTGGTGACGGGTGCGACCGCCAGCGTGGGGCGCTTGCTCGTGGATGAACTGGTGGAGGCCGGAGCGCCGGTCCGGGCCCTGACGAACAACCCGGCGAAGGCAGCGTTGCCGGCCGGAGTCGAGGTCGCCGTCGGCTATCTCGGAAAACCGTCGACCCTGCCCGCGGCACTCGAAGGCGTGGAGACCGTCTACCTGGCCCCGTTGCCCGAATTCGTCGACGACTTCGTGGCCGGCGCGATGAAGGCCGGCGTACGGCGGGTCGTGGTGCTGTCGGGGGAGCCCGCGGAGTACGAGGCGCAAGGGGATCCGGCGGAGTGGCACTACTACAAGGTGGAACGTGCCATCGAGGAGGCCGGCTTCGAGTGGACGCACTTGCGGCCGGGGCAGTTCATGAACAACACGCTGGGCTGGGCGGAGTCGATCAAGGCCGAAGGGGTGGTCCGGTCGCCGTACGCCGCGGCGGTGCAGACGCCGATCGACCTCGGCGACATCGCGGCGGTTGCGCGCGCAGTACTGCTGGACGAGAGCTATACCGGGCAGAAGTTGACGATGAGTGGGCCCGAGGCTCTCACGCAGCCGGACGAGGTCGAGTTGATCGGGGCGGCGATCGGGCGGGAGGTGCGGTTCGAGGAGTTGACGCCCGAGCAGGCTCAGGAAGCGTGGGCGCCGCTGATGGGCGCCGAGACCGCCGAGTGGCTGATTGATGGCTTCCGGATGATGGCGGAGTATCAGATGAAGCCCGAGCCGACTGTGCCGGACGTGACCGGCCGACCGGCGAAGACCTATCGCGAGTGGGCCGTCGCGAACGCGGACGCCTTCCGCTAGTGACTCGAGTCGCTGAGGGTGGGTTGAAAGTCTGGCGAACATGTGTTCGACTATCATCCATGCGATGGGCCGGGCAACAGATCGATGCGGAGGCGCCGGGCGCGTTGCCGGGGCTGGGGTCGATCGCGGGGCTGGTGCGGAGTGTGACGACGCCGGAGTTCCAGGGCGTGACGTTCCACGAGGTGCTGGCGCGGTCGGCGCTGAACTCGGTGCCGGGCTCGAGCCTGCCGTTCAACTGGACGATCAACCCCTATCGCGGCTGCACGCATGCCTGCCGGTACTGCTTCGCGCGGCCGAGCCACCGGTATCTCGAACTGGACCAGGGACTGGACTTCGACCAGCAGATCGTGGTGAAGACGAACGTGGCGGACGTGCTGCGTCGCGAGCTGGCCCGGCCGTCGTGGCATGGTGAACAGGTTGCCCTCGGCACCAATACCGATCCGTACCAGCGGGCGGAGGGCCGCTACCGGCTGATGCCCGGCATCATCGAGGCCCTGGCGGGTTCCGGTACTCCGCTGTCGATCCTGACCAAGGGGACCCTGCTCAGACGCGACCTGGATCTCCTGGTGGCAGCGGCCGAGCAGGTCCCGGTCGGGATCGGGGTGTCGCTGGCGCTTGCGGACGAGGAGTTGCGGAAGCTTGTGGAGCCGGGCGTGCCGTCGTACCGGGGACGGCTGGAGCTGATCCGTACGGTCCGCGAGGCGGGACTGCCGTGCGGCGTGATGGTGGCACCGGTGCTGCCTTGGCTCACGGACTCCGCCGAGCAACTCGACGACCTTCTCGGGGAGCTGGCCGCGGCGGGCGCGACCGGCGTCACCACGCTGGTGCTGCATCTGCGGCCGGGTGTGAAGGAGTGGTTCTTCGGGTGGTTGGCGCGGGAGCGTCCTGAGCTGGTGACGCGGTATGAGTCGCTCTATGCCCGCGGGGTGAACGCCTCACCCAGTTACCGCAACGCCTTCGAGGACAAGGTCCGCCCGCTGCTCGACAAGCACGGCTTCGGCAAAGGCTCCCGCCACCGCTCCAAGTCCGATCCGCGCCGGCATCGCCCTGTCCCCGCTCCAACTCAGGGCCCAGAGCAACAATCCCTCTTCTGACCGCCGCCCTGCCGGTGCGTACCACTTTGGGTTCTCAGCAACTTCTTATCGTCGCGGACCATCATTCGCGGAACACCGTCCGGTTCTGCTCCGTTGTCGACCCAAGATCGGATTTCGCTGAGGAGAGGACGAGGACACAGCTGTGCCAGGCATGGTCATCGCCATCGCGCCAGACGTCGGCCAGAACCCCTGGGAAGTGTTCACCGGCGAACTGCGGTATCCCGAGGACACGGTCGTCGTGCTGGCGGGGATCCCGGGAGCCGGCAAGAGCACCTTGCTCCGACGGCTGTTCCCCGAGACCGCCGCGGTGGACAGCGGAGTACGGGTGTTCGACTCCGAGCGGATCCGGGACCGATGGATGCCAACGCTCGGCGCCATCCCGTACGCCTGGTGGCGTCCGCTGCTGCACCTGACGTACTACGTGCGAGTATTGCGAGCCATGCGCGACGGTGGTCCCTTGGTGGTCCACGACTGTGCCACCCGGCCCTGGGTCAGACGGCTGATCGGCTGGCGTGCCCGCCGTTCGGGATTGACGCCGCACCTGATCCTGCTCGACATCTCCGGCGCAGCGGCCCGCTCGGGCCAGCAGACACGTGGGCGAGTCGTGCGAGCCGGCAGCATGGCCAAACACTGCCGTCGCTGGCCCCTACTGCTCGACCAGGCGATGGCCAACCCGACCCGGATCGTCCCCGGAGCGGCCACCGCCGTAGTCCTGAACCGCCACCAAGCAGATCAACTGGTCAGCATCAGGTTCGAGTCCCGATCTGAGTCGCCGCCTACGGAAGCGTCAGGATCTGCGGACCTTCCTCGGTGATGGCGACGGTGTGTTCGGCGTGGGCGCCGCGGGTGTGGTCGGCGGAGCGGAGGGTCCAGCCGTCGTCGTCGATGACGTAGACGCTGCCCGGACCTGACCAGAACCACGGCTCGATCGCGATCACATGGCCGGCGCGGAGCTTGAGGCCGCGGCCCGGACGACCGGCGTTCGGGACGTGGGGATCTTCGTGCATGCGGCGTCCGATCCCGTGGCCACCGAAGTCGAGGTTGGTGCCCACGCCCGCCTTCTGGCCGACCTCGCTGATCGCGGCGCCGATGTCGCCCAGTCGTGCCCCCGGGACAGCCGCGGCGATCCCGGCCGCGAGCGCCTGCTCAGTGGTGGCGATCAACTCGAGGTCCTCGGCGCGCGGCGTACCGACGACGAAACTGGTCGCCGCGTCGGCACACCAGCCTTCGATCGAGGCGCCGCAGTCGACGTTCAGCAGGTCGCCGTCGGCCAGTCGCTCGTCGCTCGGCAGACCGTGCAGCACCCCGTCGTTCACCGAGGTGCAGATGACGCCGCTGAACGGACTGTCGGCGAAACCGGGCTGGTACCCCTCGAACAGCGAAGCGGCACCCGCGGATCGCAGGACCTCGCGGGCGACCCCGTCCAGTTCGAGCAGCGAGACGCCGACCGCGGCATGCTTCTTGACCGCGCCGAGCGCTGTCGCGACCACCCGGCCGGCGGCGCGCATCTGCTCGATCTCCGCCGTCGTCTTCAAATCGACCATGACTTGCTTCCTCAACTTCACAGGATAGTTATACCGGTACTATTATCACGGTCATGGTCCGACCACCGCTCACCCCTTGGGACCGTGAACGGGGACGTCAGCTCGGCCGCCTGCTGCGGGAGGCCCGCGGCGAGCGCAGCATGGTCGAGGTCGCCGCGGCCTGCGGGGTCTCTGTCGACACCCTCCGCAAGATCGAGACCGGCCGGATCCCGACCCCGGCCCTGTTCACCGTCGCCGCCGTGGCCGCGACGCTGGACCTCTCGCTGGACGCGCTGGTGCTCGGCTGCCAGGACGAGAAGCCGACCGACAGCCGCGGCCTGACCGCCTGACCCGTTCAACCTTCCCACCGCCTCGGCGCGATTCTCGAGCCGCTGTGAGGAAAACCCTTTGAGGCAGGAGGGATCCGCGCTCTAGGGTCGGACCATGATTACGTACTTCGTGATGGTCCGTCGTGCCCGCCTCCGGGCAGGCGAGGGGTGCCTGGGGATGGCATCCGCTCGATAGTCGTTGGGCTCAACGTGTCGTGGACGCCGCTGGGATCAAACCCGGCGAACTCGTCCTCGACGTCGGAGCCGGCCTCGGTGCGTTGACCGCGCCGCTGGTCCGGGCCGGAGCCCAGGTGGTCGCCGTGGAGCTCCACCCTGGTCGTGCCGACAGACTGCAGAAGAGGTTCGCGGACGCACCGGTGACGGTGGTTCGCGCCAATGCCGCTGAGCTGCGGTTGCCGTCTCGGCCGTTCCGGGTGGTCTCGAGTCCGCCGTACGGGATCTCCACCGCGTTACTGAAGAGGTTGCTGGCTCCTGGTGCGCGCCTGGTGTCGGCGGATCTGGTGTTGCAGCGCGCGGTGGTGAACCGGTGGTCGACCGGTGATGCTCCGGGCGCGGCCCGGTGGATCCGCCACTACGACCTGTCGATCGGGCTCCGCCTTCCCCGCAAGGCTTTCACCCCACCGCCCCAGGTCGATTCCGCTGTCCTGCTTATCCGCCGTCCTGCTCGCAACAGCAGGACCCGACGCTGAAGAAGCCCGCCTCCCAGACCAGGGAGACGGGCTTCTTGTTGCCTGGAGCAACTGTCAGCCATGCCAGGACTGCCAGAGGGCCGCGTACGAACCCTGCCGGGCGACCAGT